>JBCDGN010000030.1:0-38955 GCA_038751255.1 Pseudomonadota bacterium | reverse complement strand
CCGCTCTCTGAGGTCATCCGAATACGCTTTCGTCATCCATACTGGCCTCCTTCACCAGTATGGATTCTGAATCACGATCTGCCGGGAATGGGAATCCCAATTGCGATTCAGAGAAGAACTGAGCCGCTCTAAACGCGCCGACGTCGACGCCGCATTCGAAGGTGTACAGAGGTCGCTTGTCCGGCCCGCAAGCCTCTTTCCCATCGCAAAGGCCATGATCAAAGACATCTGGCAGGGGCAAGTCGCGCAGACCGAAGCCCGTCGCAAAGCACAAAAAACGGCGCTCAAGCGCGTTCCGGCCAGCATTTCAAAAGCGGCGGACCGGCTCGCAGAGACAGAAAGCGCCGCTGCGATCCGCGCGCTTGAAACCAAATTGGAAAAGCTGGAAGCCGAATAGGCCGCAATCTCCGAGCATTTGGCCCAGTCCAAACCGAAACCACGAAACTTCGAAGCAACTTTTCGAACCGCATTAGATTTTCTCGCAAATCCCTGGAAATACTGGGATAAAGGCAACCAACATGACCGCCAAGCGGTCCTAAAGCTCGTTTTTGCCGCTCCAACGCCATACACCCGAAACCGAGGGTTTCGAACCGCCAAAACTACCTTACCCTTTAAGGCCTTAGCCGATCTCGACGGCGATGTTGAGCAAGTGGCGGAGAGACAGGGATTCGAACCCTGGAGACGGTTTCCCGCCTACACGCGTTCCAGGCGTGCGCCTTCGACCACTCGGCCACCTCTCCGTGCCGCGCAGCCTTAGCCAAACTCCCAAGCGCACGCAAGCAGCACTTAGCGCTGATCCGCCTCGCCGGGCCCGTCTTGGTCGAGATCGGGCACTTCATCTGCAACGCGGTCACTTTTGATCGGCTCTTCGGGATATTCCACGAAATGTCGGCCTGTTTCGGCAAATCTTTGCCCTTGGGCGAGCACTTCTGGATTGCGCAGCCACAAATCGCGCTGCGCAAAAGGGATCTCGATATTTTCTTTGCGGAAACGCTTGGCAATTTCATGGTTGATCTCAGAGCGCGCTGAGAGCGAGAAATTCACATCGCGCAAGATTGCTCTGATCTGGAACTCGAGCGCATCTGCGCCAAACCCCATAAAGAGAATGGAGGGCGCAGGAGACAGCAGCACCAAGGGGTGATCCTCTGCAATCTCTCGCAAGATCCGGGTCACACGCTGGGGATCGGTGCCATAGGCGACGCCCACTGGAATGATCAGCCGCCCAATCAGGTTTCCGCGGGTCCAGTTGGTCACAGTGCCGGAAATCAGATCAGAGTTCGGCACGATCACATCGGTGCGGTCGAAGGTTTCGATCCGGGTCGAGCGGACCGATATCGCGCGAACATAGCCTTGCTGTCCGCCCACATCGATCCAGTCACCTTCTGAAATCGGACGTTCGATCAGCAGGATAATGCCGGACACAAAGTTGGAGACGATGGTTTGCAGGCCAAAGCCGATCCCGACCGAAAGTGCGCCGGCCACAATCGCAAGGGAAGATAAATCAAGCCCGGTTGATTGGATCGCTAAGAAAGCGGCGAGGAAAATTCCGATATAGCCGATGCCCGACACGATGGCGGTGCGCGAGCCAATATCGAGCTTGGTCTTTGGCAAGATAGAAACCTTGAGCGCCGCTTGCAGCAGGCGTGTCAAACCGTAGGCGAGCGCGAAGACCACCAGAAACGTCAGAATGTCGGACGGCGAAACCTTCACACCGCCAAGCGAGAAGCCTTCGCGCAGTTGTGCCCAAACCTCTGTCAAATCGGCGACCCTTGCGCCCCAGATCAACGCCAGGACTGGGATCAGAGCGGCGTAAACCCCAATCCCGATGAGAGTGGGTGCCAAATCGCTTTGATCGGGCGAGCGCCGCGTCATGGCGGTATAAAGATCGGCAAGCCACTCATTGAAAAATGCAGCCAAACCGAGGGAAAAGATCGTGTAATAGGCAGGGTTTAGGGTGGCAGATGCCAAGCCGAAAAAACCGGCCGCAGCGGCGAGCGGGGCGAACAGGCCGATCAGCATCCCCAATCTCGCAACGATGCTCAATAGCTTCAGAGAAAAGCTTGCGTCTTCATCATCTTCCGAGGTGCGTTCCACGCGGAAGAGGCGCGAAAATCGGTATAGCAGATACCCAAGGACCACAAAGAACGGGAAAATCAGAAAGTGGATCGTGTTCTCTGCGACCTCAATGCCTCCAAGGAAGGTCGACATCGCACGAGCAAAGGCGATCGTCCAAACCATCCAGAATCCGATCCGGCGCGCCCGAGCGGCGTCGCGGGCCGCAAGCGGTACGAAAGTCGGGTCGTCTTCTTCTGTTGGCAACAACCGATCAACGAAGGCCAAGCCAATGATCGCAAAGAGACCAAAGCTTCGGATGGCCTGAAGCAATGCGTCGCCAGTATTGCCGAACAGATTTGATTGCGTGGCTGCTGAAAGCAACGCGACCAATCCGAACCAGGGCAGCGCGATCTCAATGGCAAGCACAATCGTTTGCAACGGATAGCTGATCACGGGCGGGCCGGATCTTCGCGCCGCATGGCGTAGTGCGCCGGTCCAAACGCGCCCCCGCAGAACCAGAATCCCGCCGACTAGAACGAGCAGAACGACCAGAGGCAAGTTCTGGATCGTAACTTTGCGTTCTTCAATATCTCTAATTTTTTCAATGGTTTCAGTGGGGACGAGCAGGGCGATGCGTTTGATCTCGCGCAATGGCTCTTGCCATGTCAGTGGGTTGAGCAGGGTGGGCCCGCGTGCGAGGACCACATCAGCTTTGCGTTGGCGTAACAACGCATCTAACTCACGCACCAACCCGTCGGCATGGGCAAAGGCTTCTCCGGCACGAATGTTTGGCTGTTCCAGCGCTTCGAGGCGCTCCTGAAGCTCCGTGCGCCGCGCATCGATCCAACTGCTTTCTTCAGCGGCGCCCTCTAAGCTTTCGACCTCGGCAACGGCCTGTTCCTCCGTGCTTTCCGTCTCGGAATCACTCGGGTCTCCACTGCTCTCAGGCCCAAGAGCCTCGATCTGTCGTTCAAGCGTTGAGATCCGCAGCGATCTGTCTTGCTGGGCGAGCAGAAACGTTTCCCGCCAACCTGCAACTTCGGTTCGCAATCGCTCCAGCGTTTGATCGGGAGCAGTGTCATAGTGGATAACGCGTTCCACCCGGTCCGCGAAATCGCGCCAGTCATCATAATTGATCTGATCGGTTGCAGACGCAGTTGTCCAAAAGGCAAAGAGCCCAAGAAAGACTGTACAGAGAGAGCGTATCCTCGGCGTCAATCCGCAAACACCGTTGGCAGGATCCGGGGCGCGTCATCCAACCATTCGGGATAGGGCAAGCCCTTGCTGCGCAGAAACTCCGGATTGAAGATCTTTGACTGATAGCGCGTTCCGTAATCGCAGAGGATCGTAACTATGGTGTGCCCGGGGCCCAGGTCACGCGCCAACCGCACAGCTCCTGCAATGTTGATCCCAGAAGATCCGCCCAGGACCAGACCTTCGTCCTCTAATAGGTCGAACACCAGAGGCAGGGCTTCGCTATCGGGGATGCGATAAACAAAGTCTGTCTTTAGGTCCGTGAGGTTTGCGGTGATGCGCCCCTGTCCGATACCTTCTGTGATGGAGTTGCCCTCCGCTTTGAGCGCACCCTCGGCATAGTATCCGTAAAGCGCAGAGCCCTCTGGATCGGCCAATCCGATTTTGACACCTTTGTGTTGCAGAGCTTCGGCGACGCCAGCCAGCGTCCCTCCCGAACCCACCGAACAGATGAAACCATTGACCTTGCCATCGGTTTGTTCCCAAATCTCTGGTCCGGTGGTTTCGATATGGGCCTGGCGGTTGGCAACGTTATCGAATTGGTTGGCCCAAATGGCACCATTTGGTTCCAATGCGTTGAGTTTTTCGGCCAGACGTTCCGAATACCGCACGTAGTTGTTCGGATTTTTGTACGGTGCTGCAGGGACTTGGACCAATTCCGCCCCAGCGAGACGGATCATATCCTTTTTTTCCTGGCTTTGGGTTTCAGGGATCACGATGACCGTTTTGAACCCCATGGAGGCACCAACCAGCGCCAAACCGATCCCTGTGTTCCCTGCGGTGCCCTCGACAATGGTTCCTCCGGGCCGCAATTTGCCCGAAGCGATCGCATCTTTGATGATGTAAAGCGCGGCGCGGTCTTTGACAGATTGGCCGGGGTTGAGAAACTCAGCCTTGCCCAAAATTTCGCAGCCGGTCTCTTCGCTTACTTTTTTCAAGCGGATCAGCGGCGTGTGTCCGATTGCATCGGCAAGATCGCTGTAAATGGCCATTGGCGGTCCTCGTTCCCGGCTACCTTGTCGTCTTAGGCAGCCAAGCGGTGGGATTCAACCAACCTGAAACTTTGAGCGGTTGAGTTCCAACCAATAGGCGCTGAGGATCAAAGGTCCGTCCGGCATTTCGCCAGCCTCCAAGCGCGCCATAAACTCTGCGCGCGGTAGAATGTAGCTCGCAATGTCTTCGCCCTCTTCCGGGACGCCGTGGACGCCCAAGATGCTATCGGGCAAATCTGCGATACCGACAAAAGAGACTAAGTACTCTGCCAGACAGCCCGTCGACGAGTAGTAGCCCCCGATCCTGTGTAGTGACTTCAGAGAGAGTCCAGCTTCTTCAAAGGCCTCTTTGTGCGCGGTCTCCTCAGGCGTATCGCCTGGTTCAATCCGCCCCGCAATGGGTTCGATAATCCAAGGCACCGGATCGCCCCGACCCAAAGGGCCAGTTCGCACCTGTTCGACCAGCAGAACGCAGTCTCGAACCGGATCATAGGGCAAAACCGTCACCGCATCGGCAGAAAGAAACACTGCGCGGTCTAAGGGCTGCGAGAGTTCACCCCGATAGGTTGGGTGCCGGTAACGATACTCGGCCACTGAAAAAAACTCTGAATAGGGCCGCTGAAAGTAGTCCATTTCGATATCACTCGCGCGAAACTGGGTTCTTGCCGGTCGGTTTTCAGATTTCGCTCGGGATTTGCTCGCGGCGCGCGCAAGGATCACTGGCAGTCGGCGTGCAACCCATTGGGCGGGCTGGTGCCCGAAGCACTCGGTGATTTCGCCGACAGCCTCGCTCCAATAGCCAAGCGCGCGCGCTTGCCAAACATCGGGATCAATTGGCAAAGGAATTTTGGCCAACGGCAGGTTTGTCGGTCGGCCCTCGATCTCGACAGCTTCAAAATCGCATCCCGCCGCTTCCAAGAAATAGACGATCCGCGGCCAGTCTCTGGCGGCGATCTCGATCACTTTGCCTTTGGCGCGCGCAGGCTCAGGGGCAGCAGCAACGGCCAGCAATCCCCGATCGCCCGCCTGAACCTCTTCGTATCCCGGAAGATGCGCGTCAAACGCCCCTGCGCGGTCGAGGCCAAGCGCCGACAGCAAACGCGGCTGAGCAGCCATGAGAGGGAAGAACAAATACGGCATCGCAGCACTCGCAACAGAACAAGACGCGTTTGCCGAGCCTTGGTTGCCCCTTGTCGGAGGAAAGCAGAATTAGCTGGGTTTCGGGGCAGTCGGGTCTTTCACGGTGATCTGGACGACATCGCACACCCCATAGCGGAAAGAGGCCGCGCAACTCGTCAGATAGAAATCCCACATCCGGCGGAATCGATCATCGAAACCCATGGCCGAGACTTCATCCCAACGATCGTTGAAAGTTTCATGCCAGCGTCGCAGGGTCTGGCTGTAGCTATCTCCGAAGGTTAGCGCGTCCTGCACAGCCAGGCCGGCTTTTTCGACTTCTTTGCGCAGCACAGTCGGGCTTGGCAGCATACCGCCAGGGAAGATAAATTTTTGTATGAAATCAACGCTACGACGGTAGTAGTCGAAGCGCCAATCCTCAATCGTGATGATTTGCAGCGCGGCTTTTGCGCCGGGCTTAAGTCTTTCACGCAATGTCTTGAAATAGGTTGGCCAGTAGCGCTCGCCCACGGCTTCAAACATCTCGATTGAAACGATGCCATCATAGCTGCCGCGTTCGTCGCGGTAGTCGCATATTTTGATGTCAACTTGGTCTTCAAGCCCTGCCGCTTTGATGCGCTCAACAGCGTAGTCATGCTGTTCTTGGCTAATCGTCAGGCCGGTTACCTTCAGTCCACGTTCACGGGCGGCATATTCGGCAAACCCACCCCAGCCGCAGCCAATCTCGAGCACGTGATCGCCGGGCTGGACACCCATTTCATCGACCAAGCGGGCATATTTTTCGGTTTGTGCGGCTTCAGTGCTTTCCTGGCCAGTGTGAAACAGGGCCGAGGAGTAGGTCATCGTATCATCGAGCCATAGGCGGTAAAAATCATTGCCGAGATCGTAATGATAGCTGATGTTCTTCTTCGCTTGGCGCTTTGAGTTTGAATAGAAGAAGAAACGAAGTCTCTCGAGAAAGCGCACAATCCGGATTGTTGGAAAGCCTTCCAAAAGAGCCTCATCGGCGTGAACGAGGTCAAGGAGTGCTTGCAGGTCTGGTGTCGTCCACCAACCTTCAAGATAGGTCTCTCCAAAGCTCAGTTCGCCATCACGCAAAAGACGGGCGAAAAAATCCGGGTTGTGAATGCGAAGTTCGGCGACCGGTCCGGGCTCTGCGCCTTCTGCGCGAAACCGACGCCCATCCGGCATCACCAAGTCGACGCGGCCGCAACGCATGCCTTTGATCTTTGTGAAAACCTCGCGAAAGTAACGAGGTAGACCGGTTTGACCATCTGTTGAGAAGTAAACTTGCATGGCACCCTCATAATTCTTCCTCAATCCTTAGCGCGCAAATCACGGATTAAGAAAGGCTAAACCGGTCAAAACTTCGGGCGACGGTTAAAAACTGCGGTTTTCATAGGCATTAAGCGCGCGTTTTCTGCCCTCAGCCGCGGAGACAATAGGGTTAGGATAAGGATCGGTGGCGGATAGCTGCCAAGACCGTGGGATGGCGTCAAAATAGCTGAGCGCTTCTTTCGGGGGGGACGCTTGGCCTTCGGCAATCCAGCGGTGGACATAGGCCCGTTTGGGATCAAACTTATCAAGCTGAGTTTCCGGATTAAACACTCGGAAATAGGGCGCGGCGTCTGGCCCGGATCCCGCAGCCCATTGCCATCCCATCGCATTTGACGCCGGATCCCAATCGATGAGGCAGTCTTCAAACCATTTCTGGCCAATCCGCCAATGACAGAGAAGATGCTTTGTCAGATAGGAGGCGACGATCATGCGCCCTCGGTTGTGCATCCGCCCGGTGACGTACATCTCTCGCATCGCGGCATCGACAAAGGGGACCCCCGTGCGCCCCTGACGCCAGGCGATAGCTCGCGGGTTCTGTGGATCTGTATCCCAGGAAAATCCATCCCATTCCGGTCGCCAGTTCGATGTGAGGATATGCGGCGTGTGATGAGTGAGGTGATAGGCAAATTCACGCCAAACAAGCTCTTTCAGAAAGGTCTCGGCGCCAGTGGCGCCAGCGATCATTGCGCGATGTCCCGCATGCCAACAAGTTCTGGGACTGATTTCGCCGAGGGCAAGGTTTTCCGATAAGCGCGAGGTGCCATCGATGCTTGGGATATCGCGATGGGCGTTGTAATCAGCTATCGCGCTGTCGGAAAAGACCGAGAGCCGGTCGAGCGCCGCCGCCTCGCCGATATTGGCGTAGGGCGCGACAATCTCTGCCCCTCTATTCATAGCGATCGCGGTTTGAAAGCTGTCCAAGCTGGCGCTTCGGGGCCAGAGCTCTGGCGCGGGCAGCTGCTTGGGGGCGGGCGTGGCTGTGCCCACGTCCAGATCGCGCACAGCCCGCCACATGGGCGAGTAAACCTTATAGAAGCCGCCGGTCTTGGTCTTCACCGTCCATGGTTCGAACAACAGAAAACCAGGATAACTTGCAGCCTCGATCCCGTCGGACTTCAGCGAGGCTTTGATCTGTGTATCCCGGTGTTGAGGATCGGGCGTATAGAGCCGCGACCAAAAAACCTGTCGGGCGCCGGTCTCTGCTGAGATCTCTCGTAGCACCTCTAGAGCATCGCCCCGGCGCAGAAGTAATCGGCTGCCTTTTGCCTCCAAGGCCGCGCCAAAAGCTTTCAATGCCTCCCCCAAGCGCCATTTCGGGGCCGCGCCGAGGCTTTCTTCAAGATCATCCCAAATAAAGACAGGCAGCACCGAACCACCGGCGTCGAGTGCGGCGTTCAGCGTCGGGTTGTCGGTCAGGCGCAGGTCGCGCCGGACCCACCAGATGGTCGGAGTGTTTTGGTTCATGTTGCTTCCCGCCTAATAACCGCTCAGAGAGGGTGATTTAGACCGGTTGCAAGTGGATCAACAGCTAGCCGTTGACATCGACCACCACGCGCCCGCGTACCTGACCTTTAAGGATGTCTGCGCCCAGTTTCGGAAGATCCCCGAGCGTCGCAGGAACGATCATGCTTTCCAATAGATCAAGTGGCAAGTCGGAGGCGATGCGGTTCCAGGCCCGGAGCCGGTTGTCATAGGGCTGCATCACACTGTCGATCCCCAGGAGGTTCACACCGCGCAACAGAAATGGGATCACCGTTGCGGGCAAACCTGCCCCACCGGCCAACCCAACCGCTGCCGCAGAGGATCCGTATTTCAGCTGTCCCAAAACACGCGCCAGCATGGCACCGCCTACGGCATCGACGCAGCCGGCCCATTGCTCCGATTCCAGTGGCCGTTTGACAGTCTCATTGATCTCTTCTCGCGGCACGATCTGTGTTGCACCCAATCCTTTGATGTAATCGGCTGCCTCCGGACGTCCGGTGACACCGGCAACCTCATAGCCAAGCTTTGCCAGAATCGCTGTGGCCACAGAGCCAACTCCGCCAGCGGCGCCGGTGACAAGCACAGGTCCGTGCCCTGGGGAAAGACCGTGGTCTTCGAGCGCCATAACCGCAAGCATCGCAGTGAAACCGGCAGTGCCCACCGCCATCGCTTGGCGCGGCGTCAACGCCTCTGGCAGGGGCACAAGCCAATCTGCCTTGACGCTGGCCTTTTCCGAATAGCCGCCCCAATGCGCTTCGCCAACGCGCCAGCCGGTGAGCACCACCTGATCCCCAGGACTGTAACGTGGATCGTCGGAGGCGCTGACAGTTCCAGCGAAATCGATACCCGGAATATGGGGATACTTGCGCACCAGCCCACCCCCTGGTCCGATACACAGCCCATCTTTGTAATTCACCGTCGAGTAAGCCACATCGACGAGGACTTCGGCCTCTGGCAGCCGCGAGTCCTCAAGGTCCTGTATTGCGGCGTGGGTGGCCCCATCCTCATCTTTTTCTACGACCAGCGCTTTGAACATTCCCGACTCCCGAAATTACCTACCGGCTGTCCTTGTCTGACCGTTTGTGGCGTCGTTGTGAAGGCTTTGGCGCAGCTTTCGCTTGTGCGCACCATCTTGGGCTTCTAGCGTCTCTCTGAGTTTTTTAACGCTTGAGGGGAATATATGACTCAGTTCACCCGGCTTCTTGCCGCAAGCAGCGTCTTTGCCTGCGCAACCGCCATCGCCCATGCCGAAGATCCGGAGCTGTTGATTTTGGATTGGTCGGGGTTTGAAGAAGAACCTTATACGGCCGCTTATGTGGCAAAGCATGGCCAAGCGCCGACCTTCACCTTTTTTGGCGATGATGAAGAAGCGTTTCAGAAACTGCGCTCTGGGTTTCGGGCGGATGTCTCTCATCCATGTCCGCAATCTGTCGGCAAATGGCTTGAAGCAGGCTTGATCGAACCATGGGATATCTCAAAAATCCCGAGCTATGCATCGGTGTCAGAGGACTTCCGCAATGACCCGAATTTCGTCATTGATGGAGAGGTTTATTTCATCCCAGCCGATTTTGGGGCCACGGGTCTCACCTATAACACCGATGAAGTCTCTGCTGAGGAGGTTGAGTCGCTCCAGATCTTTCTCGATCCGAAATATGCCGGTCGTATCTCGCTGCCCGCCGGGGTCGATGATCTCTATTCGCTTGGCTATCTCGCCACTGGTCTGTCAGACTGGACGAAAGCGACTGAGGAAGATTTTAAGAAAGCCAGCGATTGGTTGCGTCAGGTGCACCCAAATGTACGTGCCTACTGGACCGATGGGGGCGAGCTCGCGCAATTGATGGGCACCGGCGAGGTTTTGGTGGCTTGGGCGTGGAATGAGTCGCCCACCCAACTCGCACTAGAGGGGCGACCGATTGCGATGAATCGCAACGCGATTGAAGGCTCTTCGCTTTGGTTCTGCGGCTATGTAAATATCAAGGACGGCCCGGGCAGCGAAGACAAAGCCCATGACTTTATCGAAGGCTTCCTGCAACCAGACGTTGCCGCCTACATGGTCGACGAATGGGGTTATGGCCATGGCAATGCAGAGGCCATGGAAGCGCTGGGCGCGGAGGCCTTGGAAAATATCGGCCTTGGGCCGGTGGACACCCCAGTGTTGAACCAGGTGCCGATGGACAACAGAATCCGCGAGATGATGGTGCGTGAAGCCGAGCGGATCAAAGCAGGATTCTGAGAGCGGCATTTAGAAGGGGCGGCTCCGTAGACCCTTTGAGCCGCTCCTTCGTCTGCTTTCATCAAGACAGCAACGGATCGACCGGGGGACGATTTGGCAAGACCTGCAAACTGGCCCATCTTTGGCGGTCTGGCCGCTGCGGCGGTGACGTTGTTGGCCACCACAGGGCACGCGTGTGGCCCAGAGACAGATTGCATGATTGGCGATCGGACCTTTCGCATCGCGATGCCGCCGGGCGCCGAGATAGATGGGTCTCAAGCAGGCCTCGGTGCTATCGTGTTTCTACACGGCTACCGGGGCTCAGCTGACGGTGCCATGCAAAACGCAACGCTGCGGAAAGTCGCTGAAGACCTTGGGATTGCGTTCGTCGCGGCAAAATCCGGTGGGGAAGACTGGTTGATCCGCAATGCGCCAAACAGCGGGTTTGTCGATGATCGAGCGGAGCTTGATTATTTCGACGCGCTTCTCGAACGGCTCGCTGAATTTGGGATTGATCGCGACAAAACTCTTGTCACAGGGTTTTCTGCCGGCGGGATGATGACCTGGACGTTGGCCTGTCGCCGACCTGATCAATTTGCGGCGTTCGTACCTGTGGCGGGAACCTTTTGGGCCCCAATGCCAGAGGATTGCCCTTACGAGCCCATCAACTTGCTGCATATCCATGGGACCAGCGATACCATCGTGCCGCTCGGCGGCAGACCGATTGCCGACGTCCATCAAGGGGATGTGCCGGATGCGTTGGATGGTCTGCGCGAGGCGCTTGGGATTGACCGGGCTGAAGCGACAGCCGACGGACCGGAGGGGCTTCGCTGCACCGGCTCAGGCGACGCGCAACAAGGGTCGGTGACGTTTTGCCTTCACGACGGGGGCCACAGTTTTCAGTCCCCGTGGGTGGACTGGAGTTACCGAGCGCTCGTGGGCGGATCATAAAAGGCGACCCCGATCAGGTTCTTCGGTTTGATGACAAAGGCCGCGCGTTCCTAGTCGAGCGAGATGTCATTTGCTGACTGACCGATGTCTCTCTCTGGATCGTCTCAATGAAAGGCGCCCTAAGAGCCACGCCAAGGCTGTATGTGCTTCCGCAGCACGACTATGTTGCGATGCGACGGTGCTTATGCAGTCTTGCTGGCCACAGTCTCTCTTGTCTTTAGGTCCTCGTAGTACCCTGTCATTTTCGGACTTGAGAGGGCGCTCAGCGCGCCGTAACTGGGCGCGCCATGCATGGTATTGATGCGATCTGCCGTCTCGATGGGAATGCTAACCTCTTCTTTCGCCTCGTAGAATGTCGCTTCGCAGGCAATATGGGGCAGTTTCACATAGCTCGAATAGACGGAAGCGGTCTTTTGAAAGGTATCGAGCGCCTCCATCGTTTTGGAATCACTCAAGGACGCGTCCTTTGAGAACGCGTTTTTGTAGGCCTCCCAAGCTTGATACAGCCGCGTCGATCTTTTGAGCTTTCCGCTTTCCGCGAGCACTTGAAGCGCGTCTTCGATCATTTGGTTGAGGCCACTCGGTCCAGCGATTGAGACGTCGCCGCTGCCTGCTTTCTTTGCCCGGATGAAATCGGCGCCCCTTTGTGCGACGAGATAGGGTGTTTCCTCTATCGTGATCGCCTGCGCCTTGGGAATTGTCACCTTGCCCATTGCGTTGTTCTCCTTAGCATTCGTAGCGGCCAATGCCACATGGATTGCCGCCTGAAACAACCCCGGCCCAGTCCAGTTCTTCTAAGTCGGGTTCCAGTTTGTCGCCGCCACCCCAGCATTCCCCTTGGGCGCCAGGCAGCCAGGAGTCGTCCAAATACATGCTCCAATAGCGGCAGACGGTATTGTCAGTGCAGGCAGAGTCACAGTGGTCCGGCGTCGAAGCCACCCCAAGAAAGATCGCCTCATCTGACACGCATCGCGCGGCCCCGACGAGGTTTCGGTTGTCGAGGTCTGTGACCGCGCCCGCAGAGATCGTTGTAAGCGGTTCTGCGGAGGCAGCTTGCGGTGGACACCCGGGCGGATTTTCATAGCGAAAGCGACACACATCGGATGGTTCGCTTACAAAATACGGAAAGCGGGGTTTCTCACAGGAGACAGGGTCGCGGTCATTCGGATCGCCGGGTTCTGCGCAGTCATTTGCATGGAGGTGGGCCGCTGCGACGCCGTCTTCGAGGTCTCCCACAAACTGGTCCAGCGCGACTGCGAAACTCGCAGTGACATCTGGGTCCAGTCCAATCTGAGCCGCTGCGCCGGTCGCGCTCAACTGCGCACGAGCATCTTCTAGGGCAAGTTCAAACAGGTCTGCGTTTAGCTCCAAAGAGATATCCATGGCGTTCTGCAGGGGATCGAGCCCAATACTCGCCTCATGGAGATTGCTGTCCAGTATCCGCAGATCCCCGACCCGGCGGTTCAAATCCGCCATTGCCGCTTCTAGGACGCTTTCCTCCACGTCTGCTCGACTGAGCCTGGCGATCAATGCCGCGCGCAATGCCTCAGCCGCTTTGGCGCGCTGCACCGCGCTGTTTTCCTCTTGGACGAGATTGGCAATCTGGCGTTGGAGGTCTCCGATCCGATTTGAATCATTGTCGACAAGTTCTCGAACGGCCAGAAACTGTCCATAACCTGGCACCCAGAACCATTTTTTGAGCTGATCCACCTTTTTCTGATGCTCGCGCAGCGAGGCTTGCGCGGCGTCAATGGACGCCTGAACGCCTGTGATTTCCGTTTGAAAGTTGGCCTCGTCCTGGATGGCGACCGAAAGCCGGTTTTGGGCGTCGGTCAAAGAGGCTTCCAAAACCTCATGCTGACGCGTCAAATCTCCTGAAAAAACCTGCAAACCTCCCAAGACCTCATCGCAAGCAGCAATCGCTGTGGACAGCTCACTGCTATACCCGTTTAAAAGCGCGCGTGTTGTGGCGACCTCGTCGCGGTAGCGCTCCAATGTGGATTGCGCAGTTCTGAGGTCCTTTGGGTCCAGCGCGGCAAGTTCTCGAGTAAGTGCCGCGAAAGAGACGTCTTGCGCCGCAGCGACGGACGACCAAAGCATGACAGATCCGACCGAAAGGCCCAAGGCCGCTCGCCTTAGCAAAGCACACGCTGAAAAAACGAGCCCCATCTAGGCCGCCTCTGACACGCCCATCGCCTCTGTCATACGGGTTTGTTCGGCTTCGATTTCGCTTTGTTCGTCGGCGACATCCTGCAGGATTTGTGCCGCCAAAGTCGCGACATGCGATTGCGCTTCTTCGATGTCGAGGCTCGTTTCGCGCTTGGCCTTGGCATCCTGATAGATGTCTGATGTCAGCGCCGCGTACTCCCCCGCCACGCTGCCAAGAGCCGTCCAATCGGCTTTGTAATCCATGAGAGCCTGCTTCAACGCGTCATCGTCGAAAGCATCAAGGACTTCTTCGATTGAGGCGCCTTCGCTCGGCGCGTAAATGTCCATCATCGCGAGGGCGTCGCTGTCGGCAAGCTTATCACAACCCTCTTTCATGAGCTGCCAGAACGCAGCCGCCTCATGAAGGATCGAGGCTGCCTTGCGGAGCGCGCTGATCACCAGCGCCAAGGAACGCAAAGTGATCACAGAGCTTTCGATGTTCGTCGAGATATTGGCCAGTCGCGTGGTAGCCTCTGCCACAACAGCGAGCTCTTCCCGCTCAAGATCTTTCTTCTCCATGATCAACTCAAAGAGCTTTTGCAGCTGATCGCGTTTCCCCTCGGCCAATTCCAGATAGTCATGCCCCATATTGGAGAATTCTTGTCCAGCGCTGGCCACGGAAACGCCCAAAGCCTCTACTGCCGATTTCGCCGCATCGAACCGCGTCTGAGCGGTCCCGCTGTCTGATTTAAGTTTCGTTCCGGCTTGCTCGAGTGCTTCGAGCGTTGCGTCGATTTCCGTTTTGCGCGCGGTGTAGGCGGCTTTCCCTGCGCTGTCCGCATCGGGCGCGGCCAGGGCCTTCTTCACGAGCTCCAGCTCAATCTCCAACTGATCCTTGTCGTTTTGCAAAAGCTCCTCGCCGACCTTGGATTTGGTCAGCTCCGCACGTGCGGCGTCAAGCTCGTCCTGTTTTTCTTTCGGGACAATCACATCGGGTTCACTGCTGGGTGGGGGCGCTGAAGCAGGCGCGCTGCTCGAGCTCAGCGCGTTTGCGGCGCTTGCAGCAGCGGCGACGTTCCCGGATGGCGGCCCCGAATAGATCAGCGCGACCGCCGTTGCGGCCCCGCCGATGGCCTCACCGAGCGGCTTCATGATGGCGCCTGTCAGCGCCAGCGCAAATGCGCGGTCCTCGGTTTTCTCAAGATCTTTTTCGGCGGCCTTATACTTGACATCTAGTTCGCCGATCAGAGTGGTAAGCTCTTCTTGCAGCTTCGACGCGCGCGCTTTCTTTGCCTCCCACTCAGCTTGAGTTTGGAGCAAGGCTTCTTTGGCTTTTTCTTCATCGCCAGAGAGCTCTTCAGTGGATTGCAAAGCCTCATCGGCAATTGTGGCCAAGCTTTCGAACTCTTCGGCCAAGGCTCGCATCACATCCGCGAGTTTGCCGGCGGTGCGACCGGACAAAGCCAGCAACTTGAGCGCCCGCTCCCAATCGCCTTCATAGAGTTTTCCCAGGGCGCTGTTGATTGTCTTGCCAATTGTATCGGACGAACTTCTAACCGTGTTCATGCCAGTTGAGCAGCGCAGGCAAAGATCAGCATAATCAATCTGCAACTGGCCCAGCACCCCCCGCAGCTTGCCTTCTCGGCGGGGCATTGCGTTGTAGGCGAGATCTACAAGATCTGTCAGAAGCGAAAGGCCGTTCACCAGATCTTCGAGGTTGATGCTTGCGATCAAATTGGGGCGGCGCATCTGGACCAATGGATCGTCGGGCGCAATGCTTTGATCAAGTCGATACGGAGGCCGCGGTCCATTACCATCCTCGGCGCTCGACCCATACCAACCGAAATCATAGTCCACAGAGACGCGTTCTACATAGTTTGGGTCGTCCATAGATTGTCCCCCCGGTACCAACGCCGTCGTGAAAACTCAGACTCACTAGGTTTACGTAAGGTTGAGCGGGTGGGCGCAAGCGGTCAACAGGTTTATCGCCCGGTTTGGCGAACCTGTCTTTTGACCCGAGTAGGCGATCTATCTGTCGCCGCTTCAGTCTGTCTGTTTAAGCAGCAATGCAGCCCTATCAGCAGATGCGTTTGATCCTTGGATCAATGCTGTTGGAGCGCTTCTGCGCGCGGTCGTGACTGCGCATGTGTCGACGTCATTGAGACCCGTGCCACTCTTATTCTGCGACAGAGCTGTGAAAGGGAAAGCGGTGGTTCGGACGTGTCACCTGATCGGGGCGGTACTGTGATAGCTTCGCTTGAGTTGGCATGTGAGCTCCGGCGCAACACTTGAGTTTGTGATGAAAACTTCGTTTTTCGCCCAGCATGCGACCCGAGTTTTAACGCTCAGCTTCTCAATAATATAGACGAATAGAGGCTTCCTGCTCGGGAGGAGCTCTTCCAGCCAATCGTTGCAGATGCCGACTGGTTTTAGGGAAATGACCAGGTGCCTACTTACCTTCTTCGAGAACCTTACGGGCGACGCGGAAACATTCCAACGCTTGTGGGACCCCGCAATAGATGCCCACGACATGGATGATGGACCGAATCTCGTCTCGGGTGACCCCGTTGTTGATGGCGCCACGACAGTGGATTTCCCATTCGCGCATTTTCCCAAGAGCACCGATCATCGCGAGATTCATCATGCTCCTTGTTTTTGCGTCTATTGTGTCGTCGTCCCACCCAAAGCCCCAACACCAGGCCGTCATGGCCTCTTGAAAAGGTCGCGTGAAGTCATCCGCCGCTTCGAGGTTTTTTTCCACGTAGTCAGCGCCAAGAGTGGCTTTGCGCTGAGCAAGGCCAGCCTCGAACAAGTCATTGTCCATTGAAGATATCCGTTCGGGAGAGGGGGCATCCGCGATTGATCGCGGATGCCGAGATTATCATTCCGCAGGTTCGGCGATAGGCAGTTCTTTGTGCGTCGTCGGCAGCCCGTGTGCCGCGCGACGGCTGTCTCGCCAAATCGCTTTAAGGAGGGCGAGCCCCATCAGCACCATCACCAGACTGAAGGGCAGCGCCCCAATCACCATGGCGGTCTGGATCGCACTCAGACCCCCAGCGATGATCAGCGCTCCTACCACGAGCGCGAGAGCGGCGCCCCAGAAATAGATATGGGGACGGGCTTTCGGGCCTTCATCGCCAGCGGCGTTGATGGTGTTGATTATCAGCACCGCCGAGTCGGCGGTCGTGACCAGGTAGGTCAGCAAAAGAATGACGACGATGATCGACATCAGCCAAGCTGCGCCTTCGTCGAGAATCACGGCAAGGGTCGCAAAGAGCTGGTCGGATGCGCCTGCGCCAGTGATCGCGCCTGCAGCCTCTCCTGAAAGTTCCAGATCAATCGCGGTGCCGCCCACCAGAGCAAACCAGAGAAAACACATCAACGCTGGGACCACCAAGGCACCCAAGACATATTCCCTGATGCTGCGCCCTTTGGAAATCCTAGCCAAGAACACGCCAACGAAAGGCGCAAAAGCGATCCACCAGGCCCAATAGAAAATCGTCCAGCCGCCCTGCCAGCCTGCCAGTTGAGAAATCTCAGAGCCTTCAACACCGTCTGTTTCCCAAACCGTGAAGATGTTCTGCGGGATGGAAACAAGGTAGTCGAACATGCCCACGAACAAGGTCTGCAACCCGAAGAAGGTTGAGCCAAAGATCAAGAAGAAGGCCAAAAGGAAGAAACTTAGCCCCATGTTGATATTGGAAAGCCACTTGATCCCCCGACCGACACCGGAAAGCGCTGAAAGCGTCGAGGCACCCATGATCACCAAAAGTGCCACAATAATGGCCGCGGTCGAGGTTTCCTTCGCACCATCCGCGGCGGTGGTATACAACCAGTCGCCGACGCCAATCCGACTAAGACCGGCGACGAACTGATCAACGCCAAAGCCCAAGGTCTGTGCCACGCCAAGAACGGTTGCGACAACCGCCACGATGTCGACAATATGCCCAATTGGGCCCGACAGCTGCTTGCCGAAGATCGGTGCCAACGCGGATCTAATCGTGAGCGGCAGATTGCGGCGATAGGAAAAATAGGCCAGAGCCATCCCGACAATGGCGTAGGAGGCCCACGCCGCCAGCCCCCAATGGGTGAAGGACCAGACATAGGCGGAGCGCACGTTTTCGCGCGTCGAGGGTTCGGTTATGCCACGGATGGTATCTGGGTTTGAGGCCCAGTGATACATCGGCTCAGCGGTGGCAAAGGTGAGCATGCCTATCCCGATGCCCGCACCGAACATCATGGAAAACCATGAAAACCTCGAAAACTCAGGCTCGTCGCCTTCGCAGCCAAGTTTCAGCCGCGCCGATGCCGGCCAGAGCGCTAGCGCGAAACATAAGATGACAAAGAACGCCATGATGTAGACGTACCAGTAGTCGAAAGAGGCGAGGATGAAGCCGTTCACGGCACTCAATGCCGCGCCCGCCTGGTCTGGAAACGCGACTGCCCAAATAATAAGAGCTCCGACCAGGATCTTAGCGGTGATCGTTACGTCTTTGGTGAAACCTCGATAAAAGCCGCTTTCTGCCGTATCGATCGGCAGTTCTGTGAGTGGTGGCTTAATGGGCATTCTATTTATTCCCCCCGTTCTTGTATGCGGCGATCAGCCCGCCGGTCTTCACGGCCTAGCGCACGCGCATCGCAACGTTTTTGGTTTGCACATAGTTTAAAAGGGCCTCGCGCCCTTTTTCCCGGCCGTAGCCGGACTTTCCGTATCCACCAAAGGGTGTTTCCACGCCTCCTGCATACCATTCATTGACAAAAACCTGCCCGGCGCGCAGGCGTCCGGCCGTTCGCGTGGCGCGGTCTAGGTCTGCCGTGAAGACACCGCCGACCAGGCCATAATCTGTGCCATTCGCGATCTCGATGGCTTCATCCTCGTGGTCAAAGGATTGCACGCAAAGAACCGGACCGAAGACCTCTTTCTGAGCGACGGCCATGTCCTGGGTGACATCGCTCAGCACGGTGGGCTCCAAAAACGCGCCTGGGATGTTCATCTTGTGCCCACCGGCGGCGACCGTTGCGCCTTCGGTCTGAGCAGCTTCAACCATGGCGGCGGCGCGGTCGCGTTGCGCGTCAGACACCATCGCGCCCATGTTCGGCCCGAACGCGGTGCGCTCGATGCCAGGACCAACACTGAGAGAGCGCGCAACTGACACAGCCCGTTCGATGAGTTCTTGGGCCCGAGAGCGATGGACCACAACGCGGGACATGGCCGAACACACCTGACCCGCATTGAAGTAGATGCCCCAACGAATATCAGATTCGAAGGCTTCCAGATCAGCGTCCTCGTAGACGAGAGCCGCAGATTTTCCGCCCAATTCCAGGACGCAAGGCACGACATTTTGCGCCGCCGCAGTGGCGATCGCGATGCCTGTGGGAACCGAGCCGGTGAAAACGATTTGATTTACCTGCGGATGTGCCGACAGTGCTGCACCGGCTTGGTGTCCCAACCCACAGAGCACATTGACGGCCCCTGGTGGCAACCCGGCAGCTTCTGCAGCACGTGCGATCCATGCATTGCTCAAAGGCGTTAACTCGGGCGTCTTGATCACACAGGCATTGCCGGTGGCCAACGCCGCAGAAAGTGAGCGCGCGGTCATTTCCAGCGGATAGTTCCAAGGGATTATCTGTGCAGAGACGCCGAAAGGCTCCAGATGGGTAAAGTCAAAGTAGCCTGCGCCAAGGGGGATCGAACGACCCTCAACGGTGCTGGCCTGATTGCCATAGTACTCGAAATACGCTGCAGCCCCTTCGATTTCGAGCTGCGCCTCCCACAAGGGTTTGCCTTGTTCTTGCGTCAATACCGGGGCGATCTCATCGCGATGGTCCAGCAGGAACCGTCCCATCGCCTGCACCATTCGCCCCCGTTCGATCGGGCGCATCCCTGACAGAGCACCGGAGAGATGAACACGTCGCGCTGCGCGCACTGCACGGTCCACATCTTGCGCGTCCGCCAGGGCATGCTCGGCAACCGCCTCACCCGTCGCAGGATCGAGAACGGATATGCGACCGAAGCCGCCATCGACCCAAGCCCCATCAATGTAATTCTGCCAATAGGGTGCTATTTCAGCCATCAATCGCCTCGCGCATCCAGCTTTGCAGATGCATGATCGAGTGCTCTGAGTTCACGCCGCACGCCGGATCCACGACCAGCGGTCCGGGGACATACCCACGAGACCGCATACCGCGCTGGACCGACTCAACCAGTCGGATGTCCTCTTCAACAGTTGTCGCACGGTCTTGCACCGCCATCCGGCGCACTGTTTCGTCGTCTTCGCCGCGGCGCGAATACCAGCCCCGCCAGACAACCACACGCTCAGCATCGATCGCGCGCCAATGGTAGGTGTTGAGCAGATTGCCCGGATAGACCTGAAAGGAAAACATCGGCCACAGGAACCAGGATGAATATTTATCGTTGTTCGGCAGCCCACTCTCAATGTCATAGGCCATCTGATCAAGCGACGAGCATTCGGTCGTGTGCCGTAACGCGTAGCCCTGGGGTTGGATGTCGTAGGTCTCAGGTTTGATCACTCCGGTCGCAAAACTCTTATGGTTGAGGGTGCAGTGATAGCATTCCGAGTAGTTCTCGATAGATATCTTCCAATTGCACCTTTCGGGTATCTCCACCCATTCTAAGGGAGCGAGCTCTTTCCAATGCGGGATATAAGCCTCAAGCTCTCGTCTTACGCCTGGAAACCACGCGTCCATCGGCTTCGTGTTGGGATCAAGATTAACGAAGATGAAGCCCAGAAAGACCTCTGTGCGAACCTCGGTTAGGCAAATCTTGGACTTCTCGAGACCCTGGACAGAGTTCAGGTTGGGCCCGCTGCGCAGATGCCCGGTCAGTTCATAGGTCCAGGCATGGTAGGGACAGACCACAACGCGGGTGGTGCCGCTGCCTTCGACAAGCTGATGCGCGCGATGCTGACAGACATTGTAGAAGGTGCGGATCTCTTCATCACGCCCGCGAATGCAAAAAAGGCTCTCTCCCGCCATCTCGAAGGCGAAATAGTCACCAACATTTTCCACCTGTGATGCATGTCCGGCGAACTGCCAGGTCTTCGACAAAAGGCCAGATTTCTCCAGCTCAAAGACCCGAGGATCGGTGTAATAGCGCGCATCGAGCGACCGGACAGGGGCGACCGGTGCATTCATTGGGGATCCTCCACGTATATGCCCAGCTGGTGACGTCGGCGGTGAAACGTGTCGACACGCTCTACGATCTCATCGCTCGCCACCGAGATGACAAAACTCAGCAGCGTTTCCAGAAGAGCCGTGGTCGCCACAGAAGAGGGAAAGAATTGCGGTGTGTCTGCGGCAATCACGAAGCCATGATCGGCGTCGCGTATCAGCGGACTGGCTGGGCTATCGGAGATACCGATGACGGTCAGGCCCTGTTCACGGGCGATGGCGAGAGCTTCAATCACCTCAGAACGGTAAGGTTTCATGGTCATGGCGATCAGGACATCGCGCGGTCCCGCCCAGGCCAAATCGTCCACGGCAGTTGAGCCTGACCGCGGGATTGCGTGAAAATCGGACATGCCGGTAGAGGCAAGATAAGTGAAGCTGCGCGCATTGGCATTGTTCACGCCGACCCCAAGCACAAAGATTTGTCGGGCCTTCCAGATGTCTTCTGCCGCCTCTTTCATCGCATCGACGGAGATGCCGGCGAAGGTCTCTTCCACATTGCGCAGTGCATCGCCGACCATCTCGGCATAGAGCCCGCCTAATTCGCCCGATTTATGTGTGTCCTGCAGCCACCGCGCCCGGTCAGGGAAGCTTGCGGCACCTTTCCGAATCGCATCGCGGAACGGGGTGCGAAAATCCTCATAGCCTTCGAAGCCCATCTGGCGGGCCATGCGCACAAAGGTGTTTGGCTTCACATTCGCCGCTGACGCGATCTCCCGCACAGTCGAAACACCCACGTTCTGCGGGTTTTCGAGGACGTAACGCGCGGCCTTTTGCGCTTCTGGCGAGAGGGCATCCCACTCGCTGCTGAGGCGTTCGAGAACCTGAGAGGAAATATCTGTACCATCCATGATTGACAACGGTACAGATGTACACTTAGCCTGTCGAGCAGTTTCTTTAGACCCCGGTGAGAGGGAGGCGATGATGGCCGAAACGGCGTTCCCCAGCCACGCACGCGTGGTGATTGTTGGTGGTGGGATCATGGGGGTGGGACTGGCCTACCACTTGGCCCATGAAGGCTGGGGACCAGAGACCGTGCTTTTGGAAAAGGCGGAGCTCACGTCCGGGTCGACCTGGCACGCAGCGGGACAGATTACCCATTCAACGAGCTCCTATTCGCTGGGCAAATGTGTCGACTACAACATCGGACTCTATTCCGGCGTTTTAGAGGCCGAAACCGGCCAGGCAGTGACCTGGCACGGCTGCGGTTCCTTCCGCTTGGCCTATACCGAAGATGAAATGGACTGGCTGCGCCACACCCTTTCCGTCGCCCGATCTCTAGGGTTCAATATTGAACTGGTCGGGCCGGATCGGGTCGCTGAGCTGCATCCGTTCTATAATCTCGACGGTGTTCTTGGGGCGCTTCATACCCCCGATGATGGTCATGTGGACCCGACCAACGTAACCATGGCGATGGCAGCGGGTGCCCGCGCGAAAGGCGCGCGGATCATTCGCCGCTGCCGCGCAACGAACATCACTCAAGACCTCTCTGGCGAGTGGATCGTTGAGACCGAAAAAGGTGTGATCCGTTGCGAGCATGTGGTCAATGCGGGCGGTACCTACGCCCGTCAAATGGGCGAGTGGTCGGGGTTGCAATTGCCCATGACCTCAATGACCCACCATTACTTTGTCACCGAAGATGTCCCGCAATTCCGTGATCTGGACCGTGAACTGCCGGTCATCCGCGATGATCGGCTCGTTTCCGGTTATATCCGGATGGAGCAGAACAAGGGTCTGATCGGGATCTATGAGAAAGAAAACCCTAATACTGTATGGGAAGACCACTGTCCCTGGGAGGCAGAGAACGAGCTTTTCGACCCCGATTACGACCGTGTGATGCCTTGGCTTGAAAACGCCCTCGATCGGATGCCCGTTTTTGCAGAGCTTGGCATCACTCGGGATGTTCATGGCGCGATAAGCCATCCCCCAGATGGAAACCCTTTAATTGGTCCAGCACCGGGCGTTCAGAATTACTGGTGCTGCTGTGGAACACAAATCGGGATCGGCTGGGGTCCGGGCCTTACGCGCGAACTGGCACGATGGATGGTTCATGGTGCCGCAGATGTTTCCATGCGCGACTACGATCCTCGCCGCTTCGGGAGCTATGCCAGCAAAGAGTGGCAGGCCGTGAAGGCGAAGGAAGACTATTGCTTGCGCCACGAGATCCCATTCCCGCACTACAACCGCCTTGCTGGCCGACCGATCAAGCCCTCGCCGCTTTACGAAACACTCAAGGCAAAGGGTGCGGTCTATGAAGAAGTGTATGGGTTCGAGCGCCCGCGTTGGTTTGCAAAAGACGGCGTGGCGCAAGAAGATCACTATTCCTTCCGCCGGAACGAAGTCTTCGACATGGTTGGGCAAGAAGTCGCCGCTGTACGCAACGCGGTCGGGATCATGGATGTCACCGCCTTTACCAAGGTCGAGGTCGCGGGTCCGGGCGCCTATGCTCTGCTGGATCGGTTGATTGCCAATAAGATGCCGAAAAAGAACGGCTCGATCATCCTCACCCATCTGCTCAACCGCCGGGGGCGGATCGAGGTGGAAACCACAATGGTGCGGATGGCGGAAGATCGCTTTTACTTGGTCTGTGCAGCGTTCTTTGAGCAGCGGTTGCTGGATCATCTGAAGTTCAATCGGGCCGATGAGGATGTCGAGATCACTGCGCTGTCCTCGCGTTGGGCGGCGCTGTCGCTGAACGGGCCAAAGACGCGCGATGTTCTGAGCGCTTGCACCGATGCCGATCTGAGCAATGCCGGTTTCCGTTGGATGTCCGCGCAAGAGATCACTGTTGCCGGTCATAAGGTTTGGGCGTTTCGTATGTCCTATGCGGGCGAGCTTGGCTGGGAATTCCACATGCCGTTCGAAGCCTGTGTCGATGTCTACACCGCCTTGAGCAAAGTCGGGGCCCCCTATGGCATCTTGGATTATGGCTCCTTCGCGATGAACTCGATGCGGATGGAGAAAGCCTTTCCTGGGGCGGGCGAGTTGACCAATGAGGTGACCTTACCAGAGGCCAATGTCGGGCGGTTCTTCAAGCTCGACAAAGACTATCTGGGCGTCGAGGCCACCCGTCGAAGCGCTGCAGAGGCCGAAGCTGGCAAGATGAAATGGGTCTGCGCCTATTTAGAGATTGAGCCCGACGGGGTCGAGGACGGCCATGGCGGCGAACCGGTGATGATCGATGGCGAGATTGTGGGGATAACAGCTTCGGTGGCCTATGGGCATAGTGTGGGCAAGATCCAGGCCTTTGCCTATATCCAACCCGCCGCGAATGTCCCCGGCCAGGAGGTCGAGCTGATCATAGCGGGTGCCCCACGCAGGGGGCGCATCCTTGGCGAAGCAGCCTATGACCCACAATCGCACTTGCCACGCATGGATGTTCAAATGGAGGCCGCGCAGTGACAGCGCCTGCAACTATGCAGGCCATGGTGCTGACCGGGCATGGTGATCTCAGCGCCTATGCTTGGCACACTGATTGGCCCACCCCTGAGCCCGATCCTGGCGAGGTGTTGGTCAAAGTCGGCGCATGCGGCTTGAACAACACCGATGTGAATACACGGTCGGGTTGGTATTCCAAGGCTGTCACAGACGCCACTACCGGCGGCGCGTTTGAGACGGTCAATGATGACGACCCCGCTTGGGGCGGGCAGCCCATTACCTTTCCACGAATCCAAGGTGCTGATGCGGTCGGCGAAATCGTGGCTCTGGGTGACGGGGTCGATCCATCAATGCTCGGCAAGCGGGTTATGTCGGATGGCTGGCAGCGCGACTGGGACGATCCCCTCAACATGGATAAGGCGCGCTATTTCGGGTCCGAGATGGATGGAGGTTTCGCTCAGTTCACCAAAATGGATGCGCGCGGCTGCCAGATCGTCGACAGCCCGCTCTCGGATGCAGAACTCGCAACGTTTCAGTGCAGCTACACCACGGCCGAGGGCATGCTGGTCCGCGCAGGCGTCGGGGCTGACGACACCGTGTTGATTCCAGGTGCCTCTGGTGGCGTTGGCGGCGCGCTGATCCAATTGTCGAAACGGCGCGGTGCGCGCGTCATCGCCATGGCGTCAGAGGCAAAACATGACGCTCTTGCCGCCTTTGACCCAGACCGCCTGCTGCCGCGGGCGCCCACGGATCTGCGCGCCGCATTGGACGGAGAACACGTCACCGTTGTGGCCGATGTGGTCGGCGGGCCGCTCTGGCCGCAACTGATCGGAGTGTTGGAGCGGGGCGGGCGCTACACCTGTTCCGGCGCGATCGCTGGCCCAATGGTGGAGTTTGACCTGCGCACCTTCTATCTGCGCGATCTGACCTTCACCGGATCGACAGTGATCCCGCCGCATATCTTCCCCGATGTCGTCGGCTATATTGAGCGCGGCGAGATCCGCCCCATGCTCGCAGCGACATACCCTCTCTCTGAGCTCAAGGTGGCGCAGACCGCGTTCATCGACAAAGCTCATGTCGGTAACATCGTGGTGATCCCATGAAGATCACCCGCGTCCAGGTCTATCAAACAGACCTGCCTTATATTGATGGCAGCTATGGCTGGGGCGCGGGCAATGCGATTGAGGTCGCAAAGGCGTCCGTTGTTGTGATCGACACCGATGCCGGGATCTCAGGTTGCGGCGAGTTCACGCCGTGCGGCGAAAACTACATGGTTGCGCATTCCGAAGGCGTGCCCGCCTTGGCGCGATTGGCTGCGCCACGTTTGTTGGGCGAAGATCCCCGACAGCTCGGGCGGATCGAGGCGATCTTGGACGACACAGTTCAGGGCCATGGCTACGCCAAGGCGCCCTTCGATGCGGCCTGCTGGGATCTGCTCGGCAAATCCCTATCAGCACCGGTGTGGCTGTTGATGGGCGGCAAACTGACCGATGGCGCCCCGATGTACCGCGTTGCCCCGCAGCGCCCGGTGCCAGAGACAATCGCCGAACTCGACCGCCACCGGGCCACGGGCTACCGCCAGTTTCAGGTCAAAGTTGGCGCTGATTGGGTGGTTGATATCGACCGTATCCTCGAAACGGTGCCCTTGTTGCAGCCGGGCGAAATCGCGATGGCGGATGCCAATCAAGGCTGGCGGGTGGACAATGCGATCCGGGTTGCGCGGGCAACGCGGGACCTGGATTTCATCTTAGAGCAGCCCTGCCGGACATATGAGGAATGCCAACAAGTTCGGCGTGTGGCAGAACAGCCGATGAAGCTCGACGAATGTATCACTGGCATGGCGGCGGCACAGCGTTTGGTTGCCGACCGCGGCGCCGAGATCTGTTGCCTGAAAATCTCCAATCTCGGCGGGCTGACAAAGGCACGACGCGTTCGCGACTTTCTGGTCGAAAACCGCATCCCCGTGGTGAGCGAAGACAGCTGGGGCGGCGAGATTACCTCTGCGGCCGTGGCCCATTTCGCGACCTCCACCCCACCAGACTATCTGCAAAACACCACCGATCTGATGAATTACAATACCCGCTCCACTGGCATCGGCGGCCCGTATTCGGAAGGTGGAAAACTCTACGCAACCGACACGCCGGGATTGGGGGTCGAGCCTGATTTCCAAAGTCTCGGACCACCTGTCGCCACATATGAGGGAACGTGATATGCCGGGGTCTCAAAGCGTGATCGAGCGTCTTATGACGCCATCGATTGCCGGATCAAGCGGCGTTCAGATCAGCCGACTTTCGGTTTGGACCGTGCCGCTGACCAGCCATGCGACGTATTACATGACCGACGGTAAAACCTGCGACACGGTCGAAACTGTGGTGATTGCCCTGACGACGAACGATGGGCGTACCGGCTGGGGCGAGGTCTGTCCGATCCCCCACTATTTGCCGGCCTATGCGCGGGGTGTCGCTCCGGCCATCCAAGAACTGGCCCCGGTTATCCTGGGCATAGACCCTGTCGGTGCTGAAGCCGCCACAGCAAAGGTAGAGGCCTATCTGCCCGGACACCGCTATGCCCGGTCGGCACTGGATATTGCATTCTGGGACCTCACCGGACAAGTTGCTGGTCTGCCGCTCTATCGCCTCTTAGGCGGTCGGCGGTCGGAGAAATTGCCCCTTTATCACTCCATCACCTGCGTCGCACCGGACGAGATGGCCCGCATGGCCAAGGACGCGCAGGACGCTGGTATGACGCAGTTTCAGGCCAAGCTCGGTGCCTCCGGCGGCTGGGAGGCAGACGTGGAGCGGCTCGTCAAGGTGCGCGACGCAGTGGGCCCAGGCCCGATTGTTTATGGCGATTGGAATTGTGGGTGCAGCGTTTTGGATGCGATCCGCGTCGGGCGGGCCGTTGCGCATCTGGACGTGATGCTGGAACAGCCCTGCGCATCGACCGCGGACTGTGCCCGTGTCAAAACCGCTTGTGGACTGCCCATGAAGCTCGACGAGACGGCCCATGACACGGCTTCTTTGCTTGAAGCGTATTCTCTGGGCTGCATGGATGCCGTCGCTGTGAAGCTTTCCAAGTTCGGCGGCCTCACAGCCTCACGCAAAGCGCGCGATCTTTGCGTCCATCTGGGCGCGGTGATGTGTGTGGAGGACACTTGGGGCTCTGACATTGCCACAGCAGCCGCCTTGCACCTCGGGGTCTCAACCCCGCCACGTGCGGTGATGAATGTTTGCGATTTGTCTGGCTATGTCGCGCCCCGGTTGGCACCCACAGCGCCCGCGCGCAAAGATGGTCATATTCTGCCCCCTGAAGGCCCCGGACTCGGGATCACCGTTGATCGCGATGTGTTGGGCCAACCTGTTCTGGAGTTGAGCTAATGCTGAGAGTTTTGGCGCAAGCAGACTGGATCGCCCGCGCAAATGAGGTGCTTCCGGCGGGCGGTTTTGGAAACTTCGACCCCGGCATCATCATCCGGGAAGGCAAAGGATCCCGGGTCTGGGACGAGGATGGGCGCGAATATGTCGACTACCTCATCGGTTCAGGGCCGATGCTTTTGGGCCATTCCCACCCCGAAGTGATGGAAGCCGTGTTTGAGGTACTCCCCCGCGGCCAGACATTCTTTGCCAACAACGCGCTCGGGATCGAACTGGCCGAGGCCATTGTGGATGCGGTGCCCTGTTGCGAGCAGGTGCGGTTTGTCGCGTCCGGTGGCGAGGCAGACATGTACGCAATTCGCCTCGCGCGTGCCCATACCGGACGCGACAAAATCCTAAAGTTCGAGGGGGGATATCACGGGATGAGTGCTGAGGCGCAAATGAGCCTCGCACCCGAGCAACGCGTGAATTTTCCCATTGCCGTCCCTGACAGCGCCGGCATTCCGCAGAGCGTCGCAGACCAAGTTCTGGTGGCGCCGTTTAATGATCTCGATGCAGTGAGCACTCTTCTCGCTGAACATTCTGGCGAGCTCGCCGCGATCATCGTCGAGCCCCTACAGAGGATCATTCCAGCCCAGCCCGGGTTTCTCGCGGGTCTTCGCGACCTATGCAGCACTCATGACATCCTGCTGATCTTCGACGAAATCGTCACCGGTTTTCGATTGGAGTACGGCGGCGCACAGGAACGCTATGGCGTCATTCCAGACATCTGTACTTTGGGCAAGATCATCGGAGGAGGCTTCGCTCTGGCAGCGCTCGGCGCAAGTCGCGAGATCATGGCGCATTTCGACAAAGCAGCCGTTGGGTCTGAAGGATGGCTCATGCAACTCGGGACGCTTTCGGGAAATCCGGTCGCTGCGGCGGCTGGTTTGAAAACCATGGAGGTCCTTCGGCGCGACGGGCAGTACGAAAAGCTGAAAACCATTGGTCAAAGGCTCATGGACCTGCAGTCTGAGGAACTTAGCAACCAGGGCATCGCGCATCGTGTTTGCGGAGATCCGACGCTCTTTGACATATTCTTCACCGACACCGAGTGCTCTGATTACCGGTCAGCGCGTCATGAGTCTGTCGAGGAAAGCCAAACCTATGCCGCCAGTTTGCGAGCGAATGGGGTCTTCAAGTCCCCAAGCAAGCTTTACCCAAGCCTGGCGATCAGCGAAGATGACATCGAACTCACGCAAAATGCCGTGGCCTGTGCTGTGAGTGTTCTTCGTCCCTAGAGACTACAAATCAGTGAGGCTGACGCTCTCGGGAATTCGCGTTTCGTTTGGACGCCTTGCATTTCGAAGAAGGCATCCATCTTGATCCAGTGTCCAAACCCTTTCGGTTGGGCCACGATTTGACAGGTTCTCTACAGTGCTGATCTGCTGACCGTTGTCGGATTAGCCGGCTGGAGATTTTCGAGGGGAGCAGCTCACCCTCCTTTCACCCAAAAATCGCTTAAGACCACCTCGGTGGCGAGGATCATCAGCAAGAGGGGCTCATAGCAGCAAACCACGGCTATGGGTCCGACTAACTTCTGAAACAGTCCTGATACACTCCTGAAACAATAAAGCAGTGTCCAGAAATCATCGCGACAAATCTGCAGTCTAAATCGGCTCCGTCGCCGCAAAGGCGCAACCGAATCATAGAACCAAGTGACGGAGAGCGATGATGAACCCTTTCATGCTGCGAGAGCGCGACGCTTTCGAGATGCTCGGGAAACGTCCCGATCAAAGGCTGTTCACGACACCAAGGACGGATCCGAAGATCTTGTCCTGCGTTCTGCTGCCCCGCTTGACCTGCCAATAACCGCCTCTGCGACAACAAACACCAAAACCCCGTCTCCCAGCCTAAGCACTGAATAGCCTCCAACCAATCCCACGCGTGACCGCTGAGTTTTTGGCCGGGGCTTCGAATTGCGAATTTCATCACAGATCAAGGAGAATTAACATGTTCCGAGTTCCTTCCCTCACCCTCGTCGCAGCGCTTTTCGCTTTCGACGTTCAAGCCGCGACGAGTGGGTTCTCCGTCATCGTCGCAGGCAGCTTCAACACGCCCACTATCGACATCACGAATGAGAGTGACGCAGCCGACTTGACCAGCTTTTCACTCTTCCTCGGTTCCACAGAACTCGGCATTGACTTCGTCGCCGGTCTCGGTATCAACGAACCCCTCGGCGGGTCTGCGACATTGGTTTTCGGCGACAACGCCAATGACGATGTGCGTACAAACGGGTTTGAGATCAGCTTTGTTGATTTCTCTCCGATGGAGTCCGTCAATGTCGGGATAGATATCGATGAACTCGCCTCGCCGATCTCGACGAGCGAGAACTATCTCGAAGCCTTTGGAATCTTGGACGGCTTTGCCCCTGCGATCGTCACGGCGCACTTTAGTGACGGAGCGGTTGCTTCGGCGAGCTTCGCAGATGCTGTTCAGACGGCCAGCGCGAGTTACCGTCTCGAAGGGTCAGCACGGGTCGCGGCGCCTGTGCCAGTGCCGGCTTCGCTGCCTCTTCTGGCAATAGGTCTCGCTGGGCTCGCGGGCATGCGGCATCTGAGGTCGCGCAAGTCGGCATAGCCGGGAGAAACAAATGGGGGCGCGCCAGAGCGCCCTCAACAAAAGATCATCATCAGATCTTCACAGTGTTTTCCGAGTGTTTTCGTTCATCGCAGGCAAATTCACTAGGACGACGTCTTCTCGCTCATAATGCTCAATCCTTGTCATGAGTTGGAGCCTCCGCCAAAACCGACGCGGTTCAACCGGTGTCCATCGCGCCCGACCAATCCCGACTAAGGGCCGCGTTAAATGTAAGACGAACGCTGTTCGTTTCCTAGGGGAAGCGAGTTTCCAAGTTATTCGAAGACTGCGAAGTAACTGTCTTTATAGGCTTTCTCAGTCACTCTACATTTGACGTTTGGACCTTTGGCGCAAAACAACGCATACTCCGAAACAGAAAGGTTCGGGAGCTAATCAATGTATAAGAGAATTTTGGTGCCGGTTGTTTTCGATGATGGACATGACACGCAGGCATCTTTCGAGATCGCGCGCGTGCTTGGTGCTGAGGATGCTCAATTTACGGTGCTCCATGTGATGGAGATCACGCCCGGATATGTCAGCGCGCAGATTCCCGAAGAGGTCCTGGACAACTGCCGACAAGAACTTGACGGCTTGTTGCAGAAAGCGGCGCAAGCCTTACCCGCAGCGACACCCATGATGGCGAACGGTAAGCCCGGTCGCGTGATCGTCGATACCGCAAGTGATCTTGGGATTGATTGCATTGTTATGGCGTCGCATCAGCCGGGTCTGGAAAACCTTATCATTGGCTCAACCGCGGATTGGGTGGTTCGACATGCTCATTGTTCCGTTCATGTCATGCGGTGATGGCTAAGGCACCCGCGCGATAGAGCAAAGGATGTGTTTCCTAGTTGTTGCGAAACTCCTATGCTCAAAGAATGGCGTTTCTGGATAGGCGCCAACAGGGGCGTCAAAAGACGCCTTGCCCTTAGCGATCAAGTGATACGGTTGCTCTTCACCAAAATCACAAAACTGCAGAGGGCGCGGTGGGAGACTTGTTAGTTTCGTTGCGAGACCCACATTTTTAAGGGCAATGGTCGATAGAGAAAAATCCAAAACCCCGGCATCCCTGATTACCGCCAAATCGCGTGTTCCGACGCAGTCGTCGAGCGGTGAAATCAGCCAGTTTCTGGCCGAAGCAAAATCCGTATCGGCCCAACGGTCAAGCACTTCAACTGGCCGTTTGGTATTTGCTCTTGATGCGACGATGAGCCGACAGCCGACTTGGGATCTCGCCTGTCATCTTCAAGCATCAATGTTTGACGCAGCGGCCTCTGTCGGCAGCCTCGATGTTCAGTTGGTCTATTATCGCGGTCATGGTGAGGCACGCGCTTCGCGTTGGGTGAGCAACGCCGCAGACCTGAAATCCATCATGACTGGGATGCGGTGCCAGGGCGGGCTGACGCAGATCGGGCGCGTTCTTGATCATGCGGAGGATGCCGCGAAAAAAGCCCCTGTCCGCTCGCTTGTGTTTGTAGGCGACGCGATGGAAGAAGATATCGATCAACTCTGCGATAAGGCCGGAAAGCTGGCGCTCCGTAACACACGGGCGTTCATGTTTCTTGAGGGGTCAGATCCGACAGCAGAGCGCGCTTATCGTGAAATTGCGCGTCTCACTGGCGGAGTTACTTTGCGTTTCAATCGTAATTCTGCGCAAGAGTTGAAAGAGTTGCTAGCCGCTGTTGCCACATATTCTGCGGGGGGACGGGCGGCACTGGAAAAACGCGGCGGGGCCTCCTCCAAGCGCCTGCTCATGGATTTACGCGAATGATCGCGTGGGCTGCCCCAGCCATTGCGCTGGCGGCCTTCTTCGCCATCCTCGTCGCCTTCACACGGCTTCCACCACGTCCAGCGCTCGGTCTGCTGCTGATCGCGATCGCCGCGGCCTTCGCATTTTTCAGAGTATTCGCGATTGCCATCCCTCTGGGTTTGTTGGCAATCTCGTTCCTCCGACAAGGCATCCACAATGGGGCAACCCCGTCACCTGGAAAGACATCCAAAGTACGGACCGATGCACTAAGCATGCGGCTGGACCATGATACCGGTGAAATCGACGGCGATGTGATCTCGGGCCCATTCGAGGGCAGGCAGCTGTCCGAGATGAATGCAAGCGACCTGCAGGACCTCCTCGCTTGGCTGGAGGCAGAGCAAGATGAAAACAGCGTGTCCCTGGTCTTGGCGTTTCTCGACCGACATGGCGACACCAGCGAAGAAGAAGGGCCAACGCACGCGACCGACGCCGGAGCCATGAGCGCTGCGGAAGCCTATCGCATCCTCGGTCTCGAACCCGATGCGAGCACAGAAGATGTGCGCGCAGCCCATAAACGACTGATCCGAAAAGTTCACCCCGATCTCGGCGGATCAAGTGCGCTTGCCTCAATGATCAATGCCGCAAAGGAAAAGCTTGATCCTAGCTGAACGCGGTGTGTTTCGGGTGATGGCCAGATCTATAGTTCAAGAGGCAAGGTTTCAGGCGTTCAGCAACGGTATGACGGACAGAACCAAAAGACCTCCAAGCCCATAGTTGATCCAACGAAGCCGAACAGGATCCGCCAATACCCGCGCGATCCCGCTGCCCATCCACGCCCAAAGGGCAGCACAGGTGATACTAAAGCAAAAGCAAATCATCGCGATGACGAGCACGTCGTACCAATCATCACGCTCGCTCATGAACGCCAAAGCCGCCACCACGATGGTCCAGGTTTTTGGATTTACCACTTGAAACACAATCGCTTCCCAATATCGAAGGGGGTGACCCGCAGCGTCAAGCTGATTGGTTTTCACCCGCGCTGTGGCAATTTTGAACGCAAGCCATAGCAGATAGGACGTGCCCAAAATTTTGAGCACCCAATGGAGCCACGGCGCGGCGTCGTAAATCTCATCAAGCCCCAGACCCAAAAGGAAAATCATGAGTGCGATGCCGGAGGAAACGCCGAGCATATGTGGCAGAGTACGCCACATGCCAAAACTCGCTGCGTTCGCGAGGATCATCAGATTGTTTGGCCCCGGCGTAATCGTCGCGACAAAGGCAAATGTGGCCAAAGCAATTAGGTCCTCAGACGTCATGTCCTTCGCCACTATTCACCAGGTGAGTTCTGATACCGTTATGCTGAACTGGATTGAACAAAATAGAGCTTGAGCGTTGTGAATAGCTTCAAGACTTCGGCATCACTCGCCTCTCAATCACGTGCACCGCCGCGGGGCATAAACGTCTCCCCGCCAAATGTCTACGTTGGGGGGACGTTCTCTTCCCTTGCTCGGCGAAAACCAAATATGCCGACCTATGCCACCGCATGACGTTCGAAGAAGGGCGTCGTTGGGAGATAGCCATCTGCATGTGAGCAGACGCCGATGAAAATCCTTGCAGTAGTGAGGATCACGGACTTTGCTTTCACGACTGCCGCCCCTCGAGCCCTGGCAGTATGGTCCAAAGACAAGCGATCAAGGAACGTGGCCAGAGCAGGTCATGCTGATCCCGCCTATCGGCCGCGGCACCGGTCGCGTTTAGGCGCGTGCCTTTTCGAAAACGGCATCGATCACGGCTTGCGTTCCGCGTGCATCTTCTAGGTTCCAAGCAAATACAGCGCCCTCATTCACGGCACGTCCAAATGCTTCAACTTGGAGAACGTATTGGTTTACAGCTGTGAACCGTTCCACCGTACGCGTTGACCCAACACTCAGAGTAAGCTCTGCTTGATCGAACACACCTGCATTGAATGGCGCGGTCAGGGTCATCACGCCTTTGGATCCTACAAAGGTCATTTGCTGGACATTGTGCATGCGCATGGAATTGACCCAATGCGCACTGAAACCGTCAAACCGCGCCGACACGCGGGCCAGCACGTCAACGCCGTTTTCAAAATCCACATCGGCATGCGTAATCTCAACGGGTTCCTGCTCGGTCAGCCACCGGGTACTGCCGTAGGTATAGACACCAATATCTGGGATCCCCCCGCCGCCGGTTTCCGGCCGGTTGCGAATGTTGCCGGTGTCGGCGCGATTGTCGTAGCCAAACAACCCATCGACATGGATGAGATCCCCAATGGCCCCTTGCTGATAGAGCGCCTTGGCCCGCTGCCACTGCGGATGATGCACGATCATATAGGCCTCTGTGGCAACGACAGAAGCCTCATCACGTGCCGCGATCAGCGCGTCTATCTCGCCTGCAGACATGGCGATAGGTTTTTCACATAGGACATGTTTGCCTGCGCTGATCGCCTTTTGCGTCCATTCCACATGCAAATGGTTGGGAAGCGGAATGTAGACTGCATCGATCGTGTCGTCCGCCAGCAGTGCGTCATAATCCCCATAGATTTTCACATCCGGTGCGTAGGCTTGAAAGCCTTCTGCTTTCTTGGCACTCGATGTCGCCAACCCAGCCAATCGCGCCCCTTTTGCAGAGTGAATCGCGGGCGCCATATGCTCTTTCGCGAAATTCGCAGCGCCCAAAACGCCCCAGTTGACTACCTTAGACATCGCGTTTGTCCTTCCACCCAGTGATCCGTTTGTGGCTCGATACACTGAGGAGAGCGAGGAATAAAACCACAACCAAAAAAACGATCCGCGGATAACGTGGGCGTTACACGTGGTATTTCGAATGGACCAAGCTATTCAGTCCGAGTGTTCCAAATCTACTTAAAAGAACGGGACAATTTTGGTGTTTGGGGCGCGTGGTCCACCCGCAGGGGCGCACTCCACCGCCTGCTGACTAATCGAGACAGTTGGGCTTCCTCCCAACCCACCTGTGCCTCGATTGGGAAAACGAGCGCAATCAGCGCTCGAGCAGGGTGGTCATGCGGGAAGCGATGCCGAACTGGCCCGGTGCACTTGATCTTGGCATCAACTGTGCTTTCTTCCTGGCATTGCTGCTACTGCCAAACCAACAAATGTTTCGAGGTTCCCAATGCCAAAGCTGATAAAGGTCTACATCCGTCAGGTCATGGTTGGATTTCTGCTGTCGGCAATCTTCGTTTCGGCGTTGCTCGCCCTGAATGTTGCCAATCTTTGGCACCTTGTAACGCATGTCGGCGTTGGATGGATCGCTGTGCTCATGCTGTGGATTTTCAATGGGATCGTTTTCGCAGGCGTTCAGTTCGCCCTGGCTTTGCCGCGCGAAGAAAGCGAAAATGGTCGTCCGGGCAAACCACGCTTGACAGCAGTGTTGAAGCCCATTCCCATAACTGCCGAGACCAACTCGCGCGCATCTTAAGGGCCTACCGGTCGCTGTCGCGACTTTAGATGGCGACCTGATCGACCAAAGAGCCCGATCGCAAGCGGCGGGCGGCCAGTCCTGATCTCAACCCTATTGAGCAAGCCTTCTGAAAGCTCAAACATTGGAAGCGACGCACCGGGGCCCGAACGCGCGACACCCTCTGGCGCGCCGTCGGAACCATATTTGACCGCTTCTCCGCCGAAGAGTGCGCAAACGACTTCGAAAATGCCGGCTATGCTTCCGTCAAAACCTGAAACGCTCTAAGGGCCATCACCGGTGCTCTCAGAGCACCGGTGAGTTTTTTGATTTGGAATAAACCAGTGTCGAACTGGGCGCGCCCAAAAATCAGCCTTCGCAAAGATGGCTGAAGCTGGCTTTCCCATCCACCACGTCTTCGACGACGACATGGCAATTCTCTCCGACGCTGTGGCGGTCTCCTGAAGCGCCGGTCAGCTGGGTCTGTCCATTGACAGAAAAGCGCACTATGCCATCCATCACCGCGCCCACGAAGACGCGTGTTGCGCCATCATCAAGCATCAAGGTCGAGCCTGGCCCAGCAACGTCAGAGACAGTCACATCGGCACCGCATTTAGCGCTGACAACAGCGTGCCCACGATCAAGGGCATCAAGATGTACGCGACACCGCTCGTCGCCAGCCATGGTTGGGGCGGAACGGCCAATCTTTAAATGATGCATCTCGCCATTTACTGAAAGCCGAGCTTGGTCTTCTTGAATATGCGAGGCAAAGACGCGCAATGCACCATCGGCAAAATGCATGGTGTTGCCTGCGCTGAGCCCTTCCGGCGCGGGCAAATCATCTCCGCAAATTGCGTCCAGCAGAGCCCCATTGTCCGATACACCTACCAAGGTCACACGGCAGTGGTCAGCGCCGACCGCCATGGTCCTCCCCTGACCCAATGTCAGCATCTTCTTTTCACCCAGAGCAGAAACGTGCGCGACCTTGTTGTGAGGATCAAGCCTCGAGATAAAGACGCGCAATGCACCATCCGCAAACAGCGCGGTTTGGCCAGGGTTCAATCCCGGAGGTCCATCCACGGCTGGTCTCACAGGCGTGGTTGCAGCGGCCTTTGCTTCGGTAGGCGCCGGCGCAAGAGGCGATGCCATGGCTTCCAAACGTTCGTTAAGCTCTGTGCGCAACTCAGCGATTTCTTGGCTAAGCACCCCTCCTAGCGCCAGCGCCTCGGCGACTTGTGATGCCACTGCAGCCAAATCCTCCGAGGTCACAGCGTTGGCCAACTGCCCGGATACCTCATCTAAGGAACCCTCCACGGTGTCAAATCGGCCACCAAGCTCCGTGACAGCCGCCGAAATCGGAGCTACTTCGCTTGCAATCAGATCATTGGTATCTGGTCCCCTGTCGCGGGGCATAAAAAAGGCGACAAGCAGCAGGATTGCTGCCAGCGCCCCGAAGCCTGCGAATACTTTTTTGTCATCCATCGGTCTGTCCTCCCATTCCTGTCCGCAGCGTCTTTTGATCCGTCCGCCGCAACAGCCTCATTTTCCGACATGTCCCTTGTAGCTCACCGTCGCATGATTCTTGCGACGTTGGGTATTTTTTTAAAATGGTCGCCTCTGTCGACCCAGTGAAATCCTGCTCATGCTACAAAGAGGAAGACGGCATCGAGCGATGGACGGCGAAAACGCATTGAAGGCCAATCCGCTGGATGTGCACCAGCAATACGAAAAACAGCTGCGCGATCTGCAAGAAGCCAATGGCGAGGCCATGCAGGAACTCAGAGCGCGAATAAAGCTGCAGGCCCTCATGGAGCGGGAGGACGACAGTTGGAACGGAAGCTTCATGAGGGCCTTCTCGACGACGGGATCGTGGTCCCCGTGACCAAACTGTGCGCGTGGTTCGATGCCCCGCGCCGCGCCGTCTAGCACAGACCCACAAAGGCTGCGCCCAGACTGGGACGACAAGTTTGTTCTGCCCAGCAAAGCACTGATCGAGGAAGAGCGGTCTTTTGGCTATCGCACTGTCGCTTGGCTGCTTGGGTTCAACAGTGCGGCCCCGAACGCCACCGGTTCAAGAGAGCGGGCCGAACACTGTGCAGCGCGTCTTCCAGATTAAAGTTTGACAGGTGCGTAAGCGATCCATTGGCACTTGGCCGCGCGTTGAGGCTTTGCCATTAGTTGTGCTGCGGCCCAAAGAAAGATGGTCGACGGACCTGTGTCGTTTGTGGGCGGTGTTTGATCCCACGGTTTGATGGTGCGATCCATTCGAAGGAATGGAAGGACGCCTTATGGGACAAGTACGCCACGGCTGCGCCATGACCACGCAGGCCATCAGATCAGCAATACAGCGATCGCAAGCTTCGACCGCGGAGCTCAGCCGGAAGCTCGGGATAAACCCGAAGAGGATTGCCAAGTGGCGGAAGCGGCTGTCGGTCGAGGATCGATAGACGGGGCCGACGGAGCCGCGCTCGACCGTTCTCAGCGAAGAGGAAGAGGCCATGGTCGTCGCCTTCCGACGGCACACACTGCTGCCGCTGGATGACTGTCTTTACGCTCTGTAGACGACGACCCCGCAGCTCACGCGCTCTTCTCTGCATCGATGCCTTTAGCGACATGGCATCTCTCGCTTGCCGGAGATGGGCGGCGACAAGCCGAAGAAGCAGCGGTTCAAGCGCTACCCGATTGGGTTGGGTCCTCTCACTCGGACCGGTGGCGTTCGGGGCCTCACTTCATATCGACATTGTCGAACTTCGGACAGCCGAGGGCAAGCTCTATCTCTTCGTAGCCATTGATCGAACGAGCAAGTTCGCCGTGGCACAACTGGTCGAGAAGGCGGACAGAAAGACCGCTTGGGAGTTCCTGGACTTTCTCCTCGACGCTGTGCCTTACCGGATCCACACGATCCTCACGGAGTTACCGATGGTCGCGCCACCGGTCCGAGCGACCATTGGCGACGGCATCCAGTTCGCCGAGCAGCCCCGCAACCCGAATACGGTCATCTCACGACCTATGCAGTTCAACATGATCTGTTAGGCGAATGCGATTGAGCACCGCTTGACCAAACCCAATCATCCTTGGACCAACGGCCAGGTCGAGCGGATGAACCGGACAATCAAGGATGCGACAGTCAAACGGTGCCACTACGCAGCCACGAACAACTCCGCAGCCACCTCGCCGACGTCCTCGATGCCTACAACTTCGCCCGTCGCCTCAACACCCTCAGTGGTCTCACTCCCTACGAGTACATCCGCAAAATCAGGACATCAGAGTCAGACCGATTCAACATCAATCCGATCCACCAGATGCCGGGACTGAACACCTAGGCTACCGCAATGAGCCGTTTCTGGGTCGTCTCGAACACTTTGCAAGAGGCTGATCGCCTATCAGACATCAAGCGACGTTCTGCCGGACTGCGGACGGGGGGTGGCCCGGGCTTTTGCGTTCGGGCCAGCCTTTGCGTGGGTCTTGTGTCGGGTGTGGTGCTACTTTGGCACCACTTCTCCTGGCAGCGTGTTCACGGTCATCGTCTCTTGCGGGCGGAAGTGGATGACCGACCGGATCGACTCGCCTGCTTTGAGAAGATCGAACGCGGTGTTGATCTGATCGTGATGCATGTGATGGGTGATATAGGGGTCGACGCTG
>JBCDGN010000029.1:0-39174 GCA_038751255.1 Pseudomonadota bacterium | reverse complement strand
TATCAACGACACCGCTTTTGGATCGTGTCGCTGGACCTGCTGATCATCGAACCATGAGCGATATCGATCTTGCCTATCTCGAGGACGAAATGCGCGTTGAGGTTATCTCCGCGGTGTCGCAAACTGGCGGGCATTTGGGCTCTAGCCTCGGCGTGGTGGAGCTGAGCGTCGCCATCCATGCCGTTTTCAACACTCCCATGGACAAGTTGATCTGGGATGTTGGGCATCAGTGCTACCCCCATAAGATCCTCACCGGGCGTCGCCACCGGATCCGGACCTTGCGTCAGAAAGACGGGCTTTCCGGCTTCACCAAACGATCTGAGTCAAAGTTCGATCCGTTTGGCGCGGCCCATAGCTCGACCTCGATCAGTGCCGGGTTAGGATTTGCGGTCGCACGTGATATGGGCCAGCCCACTGGCGACGCGGTGGCGGTGATCGGTGATGGTGCCATCAGCGCTGGCATGGCCTATGAGGCGTTGAATAATGCCGGGTCCGAAGGCCGCCGCTTGTTCGTGATCTTGAACGACAATCAGATGAGCATTGCGCCGCCCGTAGGCGCCATGTCGGAATATCTCACGCGGCTAGGCGATATTGAGCCCTTCGCCAAGCTCAAAGAGCTGGCCAATGAAATGGAAGCGGCGATGCCCGGTCCGATGCGCGAAAGCGCGCGCCGTGCCCGGCAATTAGTCACTGGAGCCGCAGGTGCTGGCACGCTTTTCGAAGAACTGGGCTTTGACTATATCGGGCCTATCGATGGCCACAACATGGGACAGTTGCTGACGGTTCTGCGGAGCGCCAGGACGCGCGGCAATGGACCAGTCCTGATCCATTGCTGCACGGTCAAAGGCAAAGGCTATGCGCCTGCCGAAACCAGCGATGACAAATACCATGGTGTCGGTAAGTTTGACGTCGGCACCGGTTCTCAAGCGCCGAAATCCAACGGGCCGCCAAGCTACACAAGTGTCTTTGGCAAAGCTTTGACCGAGGCAGCGGCACGGGATCCCGATATCGTGGCGATCACAGCCGCGATGCCTTCCGGCACGGGCGTCAATCTGATGGAGAAGCGCTTTCCCGAACGGGTGTTCGATGTTGGTATCGCCGAGCAGCACGCGGTGACGTTTGCCGCAGGGATGGCAGCGGGCGGACTTAAGCCCTTTTGCGCGATCTATTCGACTTTCCTACAGCGTGGCTATGATCAAATTGTGCATGACGTGGCACTACAGCAGTTGCCGGTGCGTTTCGCGATTGATCGTGCCGGTCTTGTGGGCGCGGATGGGGCTACCCATGCGGGCGCCTTTGACATCGGTTACCTAAGCAATCTGCCCGGCTTCACCGTTATGGCAGCGGCTGATGAAGCAGAGCTTGTCCATATGGTTTCGACCGCCGTTGCGCATGACAGCGGACCCATCGCTTTCCGCTACCCACGCGGTTCGGGAGAAGGTGTGCCACTGCCCGAGGCAGGCGGAGAGGTGCTCGACATTGGTCGCGGGCGCGTTGTGCAAGAAGGCAGCGACGTCGCGTTTCTTTCCTTCGGAGCGCATCTGGGGGTCTGTCGCGAGGCAGCCGCAATCCTTGAGCTTGATGGGATCTCAAGCACGCTGGCGGATGCGCGCTTCGCCAAACCACTCGACATTGATCTCATCCTGCGGTTGTTGCGGGATCATCGGGCGCTGATCACTATTGAGCAAGGGTCTGTAGGCGGTTTTGGGGCGCAGGTTTTGCAATCGCTGGCCAATCTGGGCGCGCTGGACCAGGGGATCCCGATCCGTACCATCACCTTGCCGGACTGTTTCATCGATCAAGCGAGCCCGGCTGAGATGTATGCGCAAGCCGGCATGACGGCTGAGGAACTTGTCACCGTTGCGCTCGACGCAATCCGCCCCAAGGCGAATGTGGTGCCACTGACCCTCAAAAAATAAAGGTAATGCTCAGAACACGAAGAGGCCTCGCCGCGGGTTTTGCGGCAAGGCCTCTTATGCGCTTCATAGTCTCGAAATGGTTTACGAACCGCCGCCTTCAGGCGCCACAGACACCAGATAAGCCCAGAGATTGGCGGCCTCTTCAGGCTTGGTGATCTTAAAGTTCATCTTACCGCGGCCTTTACTGTCGCCTGTGAACTCTCTGAGGTATGCAGTCGGATCAGCAACATAGCCCACAAAATCTTCTTCATTCCAAACCAGGCCCTGCTCACCAGCGGCGACCATGATCTTGGAGTAGTTGAACCCATCCTGGGAACCAGCGGTGCGGCCCGAAACAGCGTAGAGGTTTGGACCAACCTTACCGCCTCTGACGATTGTTTCATCGGCGGATTCGATTACATGGCAGGATTTGCACTTGTTGAACGACTTGGCACCGGCGTCGACATCGGCTGCAACACTGGCTTGGGACGCCAAGAAAAGAGCTGATGCGGCAAGTGTAGATCTTACAATCATTGGGTTTTTTCTCCTCCTCAGAAGTCGAACGTACATAGTCCGATGCGCCGAAAGTCACAACCCGGTGTTGGTCACAGCTGTGTCAGGCGACGGCATGTGCCAGGGCACATTGCTTCCAGAGCGTTGCCAAAGCCTGAACCAGATAGTCGATATCTGCATCGCTATGCAGCGGTCCGGGAGTGAAACGCAGCCGCTCTGTCCCTTTGGGCACGGTGGGGTAGTTGATTGGCTGCACGTAGATGCCGAAATCATGCATTAAGATATCTGCCAGCATGCGGCATTTGACGGGGTCCTTGATCATCACCGGCACGATGTGGCTGGGATTGTCGAGATGAGGGATCCCATGGCGGTCAAGCGCGCGACGCAGCCGGGCAACTTGCGCACGTTGTTGCTGCCTTTCAGTGTCAGACTGTTTCAGATGAGCAATCGCAGTGCAGGCAGCCGCTGCCACAGCAGGTGGGATCGCGGTTGTGAAGATGAACCCGCTGGCAAAGGATCGAACGAAGTCACAGAGCGCCGCAGAGCCCGTGATGTAGCCGCCCATGCAGCCATAGGCCTTGCCAAGCGTGCCCTCGATCAGCGTGATCCGATCGGCAAGCCCTTCGCGTTCGCTGATGCCACCGCCGCGCGGCCCGTAAAGCCCAACGGCATGCACCTCGTCGAGATAGGTCATCGCGCCGTGCTTTTCTGCCACCTCTACGATCTCGGCCATGGGGCAGATATCGCCATCCATGGAATAGACCGATTCAAATGCGACGATTTTTGGCACATTCGCAGGCGCTGCAGCGAGCTTGCGGTCGAGATCCTCTGGGTCGTTGTGCTTCCAAATCACCTTGCGCGCCCGAGAATGACGGATGCCTTCGATCATCGAGGCATGGTTCAGCGCATCGGAAAAGATCACTGCATCTGGCAGGCGGCTCCCCAGCGTCGAGAGCGCGGCCCAGTTCGACACATAGCCAGAGGTGAAAATCAGAGCGTCCTCTTTGCCATGAAGGTCGGCCAATTCGCGCTCGAGCCGCACATGCTGGTGATTGGTGCCCGAGATATTCCGCGTCCCCCCCGCGCCGGTCCCGCAACGGTCGATGGCATCTTTCATTGCCTGCATGACTTTGGGTTGCTGGCCCATACCCAAATAGTCGTTTGAGCACCAGACTGTGACTTCGTCGGGGCTTTCTTCGCAGTGGCTTTTGGCTTTGGGAAACTCTCCGCAGCGTCTTTCAAGCTCTGCGAAGATGCGGTAATTGCCCTCTTCTTCCAGAGCCGCGAGTTGGGCCTTGAACATTGGGTCAAAGGGCATGGGGTACCTCCGGTCGTGCAACGTTGGTTTTTTTGGGCGGCGCGGGCAGCATCCAGCGCCAGAGTTTTGCATCTGGCAGTGGCAGCACCATCAGCCAGTGTTCGAGAAGCGCCAGCGCGGTCAAAGCTGTCAAAAGCGCATAGCCTGCCGCGGCTTGGGCGGTGTCCGCGGTGGAAAGCTTCATCCACCAGATCACAGTCATCACCGTCAAGAAGGTGACCGAAATCGGAAACAGCCAGTTTAGCCGCGCAATGCGGAAATGGCTGGCCAAGTGGCCGAGCACTTGCGGGATAAATTCAAGATTGATCCGTGGGACGCCGAGAAAAAGATTTAGTTTTGCAGAGACGCGGGCGCCGTAGAGGGTTGCGAACACCCAGGCGCCAAATGGATTGGGGGCATTGTGCGCAAGCAGCAGCATAACCACCATGACCAGCAGTAACAGCATCTCATGGTAAGCAACGGTGCCCCAGGCCCGGACGAAACGTTCCCACCCCGGTAAATTGTCAGGGCATTCGCGGAGATTGGGGCCGGTGATCATGCCCGCCAAAAAGGCCAGTTCAATCCAGCCCCAAATTAGGAGCGCCGAGAGAAATGCCACAATTGCAGCCCCTGGCGTGGTGAGCGTCAGGCTCACCCAAAATCCCCCTGTACCCGCGAGCAATAAGGGAAGGGCCCAAAGCGTGCAGCTCAAGCGCGCCGATCCCCCGGCGCGCTCGCTATGTCGGATCGCCAACAAGATCGCCCCGGTGAAGAACCACCAGGTAAAAAGCGCAATCAGCGCGGCGATCACAGCGGGTGAGGTCAATAGGCTGGCTCCAGGCGTGTGTTGACCGGTACGTCATGCTTTTTGGCGGGGATCATGTAGAGCCCGACAAAGGCCGACGCCGCGCGCAGCCGAGCGCCGGTTTTGCGCAGGAGCGCGCCCAGACCTTTCCGGCCTTCTTCGGCAGCAAGATCGACATTGGCTTTTTGCAGTTTCTTCAAACGAGACAGCCAGCGTGGATCGTCGATGTCGAGCGTGATCGGGAAGATCTGTTTCGACAGTTCAGATGTCTTGCGGAACACCTCTTGACCATACCAATCGGTGTCAACGCCAAGCGCTTCGTGGAAGGCTGGGCGCTGGTGGTCGCGGATGTACATTGTGGCATAGACGGCCGTGAGAAAGAACTTGATCCAGAGCACATTGCCGCCCCTGGTCAATTTCGGGTCGGTCTTCATCAGCAGGGCAAAGGCCTCACCATGACGGAACTCGTCATTGCACCACTCTTCGAACCATTTGAAAATGGGGTGGAACCTCTTTTCAGGATGTGCCTGAAGATGGCGGAAGATGGTGATGTAGCGGGCGTAGCCGATCTTTTCCGACAGATAGGTGGCGTAGTAGATGAATTTCGGACGGAAGTAGGTGTATTTCTTCTTCTGGGTTAGAAAGCCGAGATTTACCGCCAGACCGGCCTCACGCAGTGCGTCATTGATGAAGCCGGCATGGCGCGCCTCGTCCCGAGCCATCAGTTGAAAAAGCTGAGTGACGTCTTTGTTGGCACCGCGTCGCTTCATCTCTTTATAGAGCACACAGCCGGAAAACTCCGCGGTGCAGGACGAGATCAGGAAATCGATGAACTCTTTCTTGAGTTGAGGCTCCATGCCGTCCCAATCGACATCATCCCAGTCTTCGTTCTTGCGAAAGTGGCCCTTGTTTGGGTCGCTCGCCATCTCGTCGATCAGTGCGTCCCATTCTTCGCGGATATCGCTGACATTGATCGCATCGAGTTCATCGAAGTCTGTGGTGTAGAACCGTGGGGTCAGAAGTGTGTTCTGCATTGCCACATTGGTGGCAAACTCCCCATCGAGCTTGGCCTGTTCCTCTTGGATCGCCAGACCCTCTTCCACCGTGGTGGCGTCGGCGGTGTGTTTGGCGTGCATGTTCATAGCGTGGCCTCCTCAGAGAAGGAAAACTCGCACAGTTCCATGATTTCGAAATCGCCGGTCATCCGGGTCCAGAGACGCTCTAGCGCAGAGGCTCGTAGGATCGTGGCTTGGCGGTCTTCGCGGACGATTTCTCCGAACGGTGCCATGATCTCGGGACCATGCACTTTGACTTCGTCACCCGGGTAGACGGTGGTGCCATTGTTGAACCGCACATGGGCGTGCATACTTTCAAACTTATGGCTTATCTCCACCGTGCAGGGCACGTGTTCTAGGTCTTTCGTCAGCCATCCCATTTTGGCCTCCTCTCCTATTGTGCCAAGAGCCTGCCGAAAGCTTTGGCATTATCGACACCGAACCCCATTAGATCGGCGCTCCATCCCGTCATTGGGTCGACAATGGAAATGCGCCCGGACCGGTAGCGGATCAGCGTCACCGGCGCGTCGAGCGCGACATTAGATTTCATGCGTTCGCGGCGGATCACCCGCCAAACGCCAGAGATAAAGCCCCCTTGATCGCCGGTGTATTCCGCGATCAGGGTGCCATCGGTTTTAAGAACCGTCGCCGCACCGGACATGTCTCCGGACAGGACCACCGCGCGCTCCTGGGCAATCTCGCCGCCAGGGGGCGTCGCTTGAAGTGGTTGATCGGTGAGCCGCGCGACGGTCACGATAGCAAGAATAACGATGCAAAGCCCCGTCATCACCCCCACCATCACCCGCGGCACCAGTTCTTTGTCTGATGCCCGGTGGCCTTTGGGGGAGATCTCGAGGCTTCTTTCCATAGTCTACTCCGCCGCGATCGCTGTGGCTTGAGGGACTTGGCGCGCGATTTTTGGCTCTTCCAGCCGTGCCGCTGCCGCCTCGGCGAGGATATTTGCCACTTTTTCCGCCTCTGGAATGCACCGCAGCGCCGGTTGCGGCTTGCGCAGATACCAAGGGCGAACATGCGGCCAGCAAACCAGATAGGAAAAGCGCACTGGTCCCAGCAGATCGAGCGCGATTGTCCCGATCCCGCTGCGTTTCATCTTAAGATCGGCCGAGCCAAGCTGCGTGTAGGGCAGGTTGAGCGTCACTGTGAGCGCTGCGCCGATCCGCATTGCGACGCGGCGATTGGTGATCGTATAGACTGTGGCGCGGGCCTGCACATACCCGGTGAGCATCAGGAGACCACAGGCGACAGCGCCCAAGATCAGGAACGGTACAGAAAGGGCAATCGCTTCGACCAAGGGCACAAGGTCCATGACGGTGCCAAAGCGCCAAAACGCGAGCACGACAAAGTATCCGGCGACCCAATCAAGCATCAGAGATTCGCGAGTCAGCGCCCACCAATTGGGCCGCCCTTGCCAGAGAATATGCTCGCCCTCGGGGGGCCGTTCTGGCAGGCCCTTCACCGGTTCAAAGGCAAAATCGTCGTGACTCATTTGGCTCTCCCGCCGCTTAGCCGATCAAAGGTTCTGTGCGACGCTCGCTCGCATAGAGGCAGCCGCCAGCGTAATAGGCGCAGACTTTTTCTTCTTCGAGCAGGGTGATTTGGCGTGGTGACGCAATCTGTGGAACGCCTGCAAAATGCTTGCCGAAGATCGACACCACCTCGACCCGATCGCGCTTGATGCGCAGCATCGTGATCGGGATCATGCGCTTGCCGCTGCCCCATTTTTCGTCGAGTTCCATCTCCAGGTAGCGCACCAATTGCTCAGGACGGTCGAGCCATAGGCCAGAGATCTTGCCCACGATGCTGCCATCGCCTGCTTCCACCGGCAGCCCACGCGGATCTCGACCGGCGACCACACTGTAGCTGTCGTCATTGGCCATTGGGACGATCTTAGGATGACCTTCGCCATCCAATTCCGGCACATCGCGGCGCGGCGCCCAAGAGGCTGGCCCGACACCATCGACCATAGGATCGCCGGTTGGCTCAAAGGGAAATCCATTGCCGACGGCTGTTTTCTTCAGCGCAAGATCGGTTCGATCTCCATGCTGACCTGACGGTACCGTCACCTCGCCCCGGCCGTGGGGAAGCTTGAAGGTCTTGTCGCTTGGAACCGGGAAAGGCCCTTGGTTCGACGCTTCATTGCCGTCGTCATCCTGCAAAGGATAACCTTCGCGCATGTTTTCGCGCTGGATGTAGTAGACCAGCAGGGCAAAAAAGAGGACGAAAAGCCAGAGAGAGATGCTGGCAAGGTCCAGATTTGCAAATATCGGCTCTGTCATCGGTCAGTCCTTTCGAAACGCCGCCGGGTCATGTCGGAAACTCCGCCAAGCGGATACGCGCTTGTGGGTTTGAGGGGGGTGCGGGCTCAGCGCGGGCGTAACGCACAAGCCTTCCGAGAATCACAAGAGTGAGAAAGAGAAGGGCGATCTCTATATGATAGACGAGCGAGTAACCGGTCGCGGGCGAGTTCAGCGCTTCGCCCAGGCGATCACTCAACGCCAAAGAGTTCGCACCGTCCCGCAGCGCGCCACCAATGGCGATGGAAAGTCCTGCGGCGGTGGCTTGCGCGGCGCCCCAGGCCCCAAGGGCAAGTCCGTGTCCCGCCTTTCCGCGCTTGGGGAGCGCCATCGCTGCGATCAACGTCGCCACAGCAAACAATCCGCCACCGAAACCGATCAGGACCACACCGACAAAGAAGATTGCCGGAGAGTCCATAGGCGCTGCGAAAATAACGATGGAAAAGGCGACAATGCCTGCGATCACGCCGTTGGCGGCCATACGGTAAGCTTGTCGCCCCTGCGCCAGCAAACGGCCCGCGAGTGCAAAGCCTATCAGCGCACCCGTGGCCCAAAGTGCTGTCAGAAGTGTGGTGGCGGAGACCGAAAGTCCCAGGATTTCACCGCCATAGGGTTCCAATAGAACGTCCTGCATATTGAAGGCCATAGTGCCCACGAAGGCCGCCACCAAAAGCCGTCCCGCTTCACCACCCTTGATAAAATCAGCCCAAGCATCACTGAACTTGGGACGCGGTTGCGCGCGCTCCGCACGGCTCATGGGCTGCATTTTTTCCTGTTTCCAAAGTGCGATGAGGTTCAAAAGAACACCGACCACAGCCGCGCCTTGGACAACGCGGATCAAACGGATGTTGGAAAAATCCTTCAAGAGCCAGCCAATGATGACCGCTGAAACCCCCATGCCCAGCAGGAACATCACGTAAAGCAAGGCCACCACGCGGGGACGGGTTTGCTCATCGGCACGATCAGTTGCGAGCGCCAGCCCGGCCGTCTGGGTCATATGCAGTCCCAAACCGGTCATCAGAAACGCCAGCGCTGCCAGAACCTCGCCAGCCCAACCAGGACCGATGGCTTGTTGGCCAGAAAGCACGATCAGCGCGAAGGGCATCACTGCGAGACCTCCCATCTGCCAGAGCGAGCCGAACCAGATGTAGGGGACACGTTTCCAACCGATCGCGCTTTGATATGTGTCAGATCGAAAGCCCAAAAGAGCGCGGAAAGGCGCGATCAGAACCGGCAGTGCGATCATCACCGCAACAATCGTCGCCGGAACAGAGAGCTCGACGATCATCACACGGTTGAGCGTGCCCAAAAGGATCACTGTGGCCATCCCGACCGAGACCTGAAACAGCGACAGCCGCAGGAGCTGCCCCATGGGCAAACCCTTGCTCGCAGCATCTGCAAAAGGCAGGCAGCGTGCTGATAGCTGTTTGATCTGGGCCGTCGACAGCATCACCAGTGGGTCACCTCCATGGCTTGGGAGATGTAGAAACCAGACCGCACACGCTTGTGCGCCGTCAGCCGCACGGGCACTCTAAATTCTTCGAGTGCACGCTTAATCGCCGCCTGGGTCTGCGGGATCATCGTCGGTGATCGGTCGCTGCTTGGAAAAAGCTGCCCAATCCGCCACATCGCCATGAGCATCATTGTCCGCGGCGCAACAGTGAAGCCGATGCTTCCACGGCAGCGGCCCTGCCAAAGCTCTAACGCCGCCGCAATATCCTCAGCATCGTAGTAGATCAGGCTGTCCATCGCGATGACATGATCGAAATGGCCCAAGCGTGCGTCGAGCATATCGCCTGCGCGGAATGCGACCCGCCCATGCAAGTTCACGGGCAGCCGTTTTTCGGCGAGCGCGATCAAAGAAGGCGAGATATCTACCGCCACCACCTCTGCGCCCCTCGCCGCGAGCTCAAGGGTCATTTGTCCCGCGCCGCAGCCGGCGTCGAGCACCCGCGCACCGTGAAGATCGCTGGGCAAAAGCGAGAGGAGCTCAGCCCGCATTTCAGCCCGCCCGCGCCGCACCGTTTCGCGGATCTTCGAGACTGGCGCATCGCTGGTCAGCCGCGCCCAGGTTTCGGTCGCAGTGCGGTCGAAATAGGTCTCGACGCGAGTCAGGGTGCGGTCATACGACATCAATCAAACCCGAGAAGCTCAAAGATCTCGCGATCGGGCAGGGGGGCAGGCGCCAAGGGCTCGGTTCCAGACCAGAGCGACTCTGCCAGGCGAACATACTCCGCGCGGCAGGCAAGGATGTCGTCATCCTCCGGCATCTCAAAGAGCGTCTTTTTCTTCAGCCGGGAGCGCCGGATCGCATCCACGTCGCGCATATGGGCGATGCGGCTGAAACCCACGGTGTCGCAATAGCGATCTACCTCATTGGTTTCCCGCGACCGGTTGGCGACGCAGCCAGCGAGCCGCACCTTGTAGTTTTTCGACTTCGCCTGAACCGCCGCGATGATCCGGTTCATAGCGTAAATCGAGTCAAAGTCATTGGCGGTGACGATCACGGCCCGGTCGGCATGTTGCAGCGGCGCGGCGAACCCGCCGCAGACCACGTCGCCCAACACATCGAAGATCACCACATCGGTGTCTTCCAACATATGATGCTGCTTGAGGAGCTTAACGGTCTGACCAACCACGTATCCACCACAGCCGGTGCCAGCGGGCGGCCCGCCGGCCTCAACGCATTGTACGCCGCCCCAGCCTTCGGTGATGAAATCCTCAGGGCGCAATTCTTCAGGGTGAAAGTCCACCTCTTTAAGAATATCGATCACCGTCGGTTGCAGCCGTCCAGTGAGTGTGAAGGTGCTGTCATGTTTAGGATCGCACCCGATCTGCAGCACCCGTTTGCCAAGGGAAGCGAAGGCCGCTGAGAGGTTCGAGCTGGTCGTGGATTTGCCGATCCCGCCCTTGCCATAGACCGAAAAAACCTTTGCGGTCTCGATCTCCAAAGAAGGGTCTAGATGGACCTGGACAGATCCTTCACCGTCCTCGCCGCGCAGCGAGGGTATGTCGTCGCGGGGGCTCATTTGGCTGTCCTTTCAAGGGGTTTGTTCATTCTGCGGCCACTCCTTCCAGACGATCTTCCAGTGCATCTGCGGCATTGCGGAGCGCATCGAGCGTGTCTGCGTCGGGCTGCCAGTAATCGCGTTCGTGAGCTTCGATCAGACGGTTGGCCATCCGTGAAGAGGCTGCTGGGTTTAGCTCGGCCAAGCGGGCGCGCATGTCGTCATCCAGCACGAAGGTCTCAGAAAGCCGCTGATAGACCCATGGTTCGACCTGACCGGTGGTGGCCGACCAGCCCATAGTATTGGTCACGTGGCTCTCGATCTGGCGGACGCCTTCGGCGCCATGTTTGAGAAGCGCTTCGTGGAATTTGGGATTGAGCGCACGGGACCGGGTCTCAAGCGCGACCTGATCGGCCAGTGTGCGCACTTTGCCTGCTCCGCGCGTGGAGTCTGAGATATAGACCGAGGCTTCTTGCCCGCCGCGAGCCCGTTTTACTGCCCGCGAAATGCCGCCAAGCGTGTCGAAATAGTGATCGACCGTGGTGACGCCCAGTTCGATCGACTCGAGATTTTGATAGGCCAGTTCGACCGTGGCCAGCGCCTCTTGGAGCAGATCATGGTTCTGTTTGGCTTTCCCATCGACGCCATAAGCAAAGCTCTTGCGCGCCTGATAGGCGTCGGCGAGCTCATCTTCATTGTCAAAGGCCGATCCATCGACCAACTGGTTCACATTGGAGCCATAGGCACCTTCGGCATTAGAAAAGACCCTGAGCGCTGCTTTTTGCAAATCACAGCCGGTCTTTTCGGCATAGGCCAGCGCATGGGCGCGGACGAAGTTTTGATCGAGCGGTTCCTCCGCCTTGGCCGCCTTGTAAGAGGCTTCTGCGAGAAGCCGGGTTTGCAGCGGAAGGAGATCGCGGAAAATCCCCGACAGGGTCATGACCACATCGATACGAGGGCGTCCGAGTTCCTCCAAGGGGACCAAATCTGCGCCGCAGAGTCTGCCGAAACTGTCGAAGCGCGGACGTGCGCCAATCAGGGCGAGCGCTTGGGCGATCGGGCTGCCATCGGATTTGATGTTGTCTGAGCCCCAAAGCACCAGCGCGATGGTGCGTGGCAAAGACTTATGGGTGTCCAACAGCAGCTGCGCCTGTTTCGCGCCTTCGCGCATGGCGAACTCAGAGGGCATCCGGAATGGATCAAACGCGTGCAGGTTCCGACCCGTGGGAAGGATGTCCGGCGAGCGGATCAGATCGCCTCCGGGCACGGGAGGCGTGTAGCCTCCCTCAAGCGCGTGCAGCAGGGCCGGGATCTCGCTGTCTTGCTGGAGCAATGCGTCGGTTCGTGCGCGGCCTTGATCGTCCAAATCTGGGATCAGATCGATCATGTCACGGCGTGCTGTATCGCTGAGCGGACGGCCAAGCACGTGGAGGCCTTCAGGGATCAACGCGTCTTCGGTTTCCAAGACCGTCAGCCACAGCGCGTCCGGATCAGCGCCATCCATGTCAACTGCTGCGGCTTGCTCTGCGATCAAGCTTTGCAATTCCGCGCGCGCCGGATCACCTGGCAGTGATTTCCGCCAGCGGGTGAGGCTGTCTTTGAGTTCCAAAAGCCCCCTATAGAGCCCTGCAGCCGCCAGCGGCGGCGTCAGATGCGACACCGTCACCGCGCTGCTCCGGCGCTTCGCGAGCGTCGCTTCGGAGGGGTTGTTTGCGGCGTAGAGATAGACATTCGGCATATCGCCGATCAGGCGATCCGGCCAATCCGCAGCGCTCAGACCCGTTTGTTTGCCCGGCATGAACTCAAGCGCGCCGTGCATCCCGAAATGCAACAGCACATCCGCACCGAAGTTGTGGTTTAACCAGCGGTAGAACTGCACAAAGGCATGGGTCGGCGCGAAGCTCCGCTCAAAGAGCAGTCGCATCGGGTCGCCCTCGTAACCGAAGGCCGGTTGCAGTCCCACAAACACATTGCCGAAGCGGCAGCCCAAGATGAATACGCCGCGCCCGTCCGATTGGATCTTACCAGGGGCGGGGCCCCATTGCTCTTCTATCTCATCTAACCAAGGCGTCTCGGCGATGATGTCATCGGCCTTCACCTTGGCATGCACATTGGCCTCTTGCCCGTAGATCGCGGCGCTGCCGTCAAGAACCGCAGTCCTCAACTCCTCTACCGTCGCAGGTGGCGTGAGATCATAGCCCTGTGCGGCCATCGCGTGCAGCGTCGTATGCAGCGATTGGAACACGTCCAAATAGGCGGCAGTTCCGGCGGCTCCTGCATTCGGTGGGAAGCCAAAAAGGACGATACCGACCTTGCGCTTGGCGACATCGGAACGGTGCAGTGCAACAAGACGCTCAAGCCGGTCGGCGAGCCGTTCCACCCGTTCTGGGCAGGGTGCCATAGCTTTGAGATGAGCGGATCCGGTGCTGTCTCCGCTCTCTTCTCCGTGGCGGCCCGCAAAAACCATCGGGTTGGTTGCGCCGTCAAGCTCTGGCAGCGCGATCAACATGGTGGTCTCAATCGGCCCCAAACCTTGTGGGGAGGCTTCCCATTGCTCAAGTGTCTGAAACTCAAGCGGGTGCGCGGCCACATAGGGGAGATCGAGCGCTTTGAGCACCTCAATCGCGGCTTCGTTGTCGTTGTAGGCCGGACCCCCGACCAATGAAAACCCGGTGAGCGACAACAGCGCGTCGATCTTGGGCCCATTCTCATCGCGGAAAAATGTGTCGATCGCAGGCCGTGCATCCAGGCCGCCGGCAAAGGCTGGGATCACACGTAGGCCCTTCGCTTCGAGCGCGCGGATCACACCATCGTAATGTGCGGTATCTGAAGACAGCACATAGCTGCGCATCAGCAGAAGACCCACGGTTCCCTTCGCACCAGGCTCAGGCGGCAACTCGGTAGGATCGATGGTAATGCGGTCGGGAAGATCGGGATGGTAAAGCCCGGTGTCGGGATATTCGAAGGGGGCAGCCACAGCAGCGCCACGCCAGTGATCATAACGGCAATAGCGAGAGATCAGAAAGCGGACCATCGCCTCCATATTGTCATCGGAGGCGCCGAGCCAGTACTGCATGGTCAGGAACCACGCGCGCAGATCCTGCGCTTTGCCGGGGACCAGTTTCAAGATACGCGGCAGCCGACGCAGCATACGCATTTTGCGCGCGCCGGATTCGACCGAAGGTTTGGCCGAGCCGCGGAGCATCTTGAGAAACCGCTGCACATTGGATTCAGGCGCCGCCATGTCGAGCCCGCCCATCCGGGTGAGCTTCACGATCTGGGAGTCGGCGATAATTCCGGCAACCGCATCGCAATCTTCGCGCCGAGCTTTTAACTCTGGCAGGATCGCCGCGATATGCTCTTCCAAAAAGAGCAAGCTGATGACGATAATATCGGCCTCTAGAATTGCCGCTTTTGCATGGGTCAGAGCCTCTGGGCATTCGCCCCATTCAGCGGCGGCCAAGACCTCAAGCTGTAAACCTGGAAAGTCCCGCGTCAGGCGATCTGCAACCCGCGCACAAGGTCCCGCTGCATGGCTGTCGAGCGTGAGGACCACGATCCGGTAGCTCGCCGCGGGCTCTATCGAGCCCGGCCCGCTTATGCAGGTGTCATCGCGCATAATGGGCCTTTGCCTCGTAGAGCGTATCAATGCCGATTTCGGACAACCCTTGCGATGCGGCGAAGTTCTCTGTGTTCCGGCGCGCTTTGCCGCGGACGAAGAACGGCACTTTTTTCAGTTCGCGTTCCGCGTCTTGAAGCCAAATGATTTCAGCGGACCCCTCAGAGGGCGCCGCTGCGACAACTTTCTCGCGCTCTGGCGCGGCATGGCCCCCGTGATGAGACGGCCCGGCGGCATCGTGAAACTCAAAGTCTTCCCGGAACATAGTGAGCAAATGCTCTTCCAGCCCCATCACCAACGGATGGACCCAGCTATCAAAGATGACATTGGCACCCTCGATCCCCATCTGCGGCGAGTAGCGCGCGGGGAAGTCCTGGACATGGACGGGTGACGAGATCACTGCGCAAGGCAGGCCCAAGCGCTTGGCAATGTGCCGCTCCATCTGGGTCCCGAGGATCAGCTCTGGTGCGAGTTCAGTGATCCTTTCTTCGACTTCCAGATAATCGTCGGTAATAAGCGCCTCGACACCGAAATCCTTGGCGAGACCACGAATGCTACGGGCCATTTCGCGATTGTAGCAGCCCAGGCCCACAACCTCGAAACCAAGCTCATCCCGGGCGATTCGGGCGGCAGCAGCGACGTGGGTGCCATCACCGAAGATAAAAACACGTTTGCCGGTCAAATAGGTGCTGTCGACGCTGGCGGAGTACCAGGGCAGGCGCAGACGGCTTTCTTCCATCCGCACGGGCAGTCCTGAGAGTTTGCTGACCTCGGCCAAAAAATCACGGGTTGCGCCGACACCGATGGGCACGGTTTTCGTGTAGGGCAGGTCGAGCGCGCGTGACATCCAGCGGCAAGCAGCTTCGCCCGTTTCGGGATACATCAGCACATTGAAATGCGCTGTTCCCAGCCTCGCGATATCAGCCGGTGTTGCACCAAAGGGCGCGACCACATTCACGCTGATTCCCATCTCTTCGAGCAGTGCGGTGATTTCGGTGATGTCATCGCGATGGCGAAAACCAAGCGCTGTCGGGCCGATCAAATTGCAGCTGATATTGGGGGTCTTCTCCATCGGCTCAGCAAGTTTGCGCACGATCTGGTAGAAGGTCTCATCCGCCCCGAAGTTTTCCTTGCGTTGATAGCTTGGCAATTCCAGCGGGATCACAGGAACTGGCAGCCCCATGCTGTCAGCGATCCCACCTGGATCATCCTGGATCAGTTCCGCCGTGCATGAAGCGCCGATGATGAGTGCCTCAGGCTGGAAACGATCATAAGCCTCTTGGCAGGCCTTGCGGAAAAGCTCCGCCGTATCAGATCCAAGGTCACGGGCCTGAAAGGTGGTGTAGGTTACCGGTGGTCGATGGTTCCGCCGCTCGATCATGGTGAAGAGCAGATCGGCGTAAGTGTCGCCTTGAGGCGCGTGCAGGACATAGTGCAGCCCTTTCATCGCCGTGGCGACGCGCAGTGCGCCGACATGGGGCGGGCCTTCATATGTCCAGACCGAGAGCTTCATTCCGCGGCCTCGAATTGTAGCTTGCGGCGGCGATGCAAGGGCCGGGTGAAGAGCCCCGCCAAGTCACCGGCTTGCTCGTAGAAATGCACCGGTGAGAAAACGAGTTCGATCGCCCACTTCGTGGTCAGACCCTCGGCTTCCAAGGGATTGGCAAGTCCCAATCCGCAGACAGTCAGGTCCGGCTGCGCTGCGCGGCATCGGTCAAGCTGCGTGTCCACATCCTGTCCTTCAGCGATCTGCGGTCCAGGTGCCAGGAGCTCCAGATCAGGCGACACTAGGCCCTTGTGGATGAAAGGCGCGCCGACTTCGATCGCGCGCATTCCGCATTCCCGGGTCAGAAAGCGCGCCAGTGGGATCTCTAGCTGGCTGTCTGGAAAGAAGAAAACCGATTTGTCTGAGAGCGTTTCTGCGGCCTGGCCAATTGCTTTCCGCGCGCGAGCACGGGGCGCGTCAGTCACGGTATCGAACCGCGTCCGGTCAACACCGAATTCCTGTGCCACGGCGCGAAGCCACGCGGTGGTGCCTTCTTCGCCGAATGGGAAAGGCGCTGGAATGTGACGCGCCCCGCGCCGCTCCAGCGCGGCATGGGTACCGCCCAGAAACGGTTGAGTAAGGGCAAAGACAGTATTTGGGCCAATTGCCAGCGGCGCATCAGAGCGCCGTGGCGGCAGAACAGAGACGTTTTCGATGCCGAGCTTGCTGATCAGATCGAGCGCCTGATCCTCGACGATGTCAGGCAGGGCACCAACCAAAACAAGTTGCCTGGCATCGGTCTTAGGAAGGGCTGGCACCATGGCGGCCAGACAGGCATCTTCGCCTTCTGTAAAGGTCGTCTCAATGCCAGAGCCAGAGTAGTTCAGCACACGCACATGCGGCGCATGACGGGCGGAGAGCCTTTCTGCCGCGCGGGATAGATCGAGCTTGATCACCTCAGAGGGGCAACTGCCGACCAGGAAAAGCTGCCGAATGTCTTGTCTGCGGGACAGCAGCCGATCGACCTCGCGTTCGAGTTCTTCTTGGGCGTCAGCCAGACCCGCCAGATCGCCTTCTTCCAGGATAACAGTCCCAAAGCGAGGCTCGGCAAAGATTATCACCCCCGCCGCACTTTGCAGAAGATGCGCGCAGGTTCTGCTGCCGACCACGAGGAAGAACGAATCCTGCATCTTCCGGTGCAGCCAAATGATGCCCGTCAGACCGCAAAAGACCTCATGTTGCCCGCGTTCCCTCAGGATTGGGGCGTTGCTACAGCCTTGTGTGCTGGGAGGGCGACCGTGATGTGTCATGTGGCGCCACCGCTTTGTAGCCGGGCCATGCGTAGCTTATAGATAAACTGTCCAGCATTGATGACATAGGCCGCATAGGCGGCCAGCGCGAGCAGCATCAGACCCTGCGGGTTCAGCGTATCTGCAAAGAGCGCCCAAACATAAGCGCTGTGCAATGCGATAACCGCAAAGCTGAAGACATCTTCCCAGAAAAACGCGGGGGCGAAGAGGTACTGGCCAAAAACCACCTTCTCCCAGATCGCGCCGGTGATCATGATCAGGTAAAGAATTGCGGTCTTGGCCAGAATAGAAAACGTAGCGATTTCATACCCTTCACCTGTCGCTAGATACCTGAGAACCAGCGCAAGCGAGACCAGAAACACTGCAAACTGCGTCGGTGCGAGCACGGCCTGGACCACGGTCCATGCGGTGTTATCCCGGCGCGCACGCTCGGCATCAGTGTATAGCAAAGGCTGCGTTTTTTGGGGCGCCGCGGGCGTCATAAGTCTCATCGCAATGATTGGCCGAGTTATGGATGATGCTATGTCTGGCGCTCTAATGGTGTCAATTAAAACTTACACTTTAGGCGCTGCGTAAAATGTCAATTTTGCCAACCACTCGCTGAGTCGGCGTTCTGGTTGGGGTGTTTTAAGCGAAGGCACACAACCATTAGTCTATAGAGGTTCCTTCGATCAAAAGAAGTTTTATTGCAATAATAATACCTTACAGCTTATGTTGCCGGGAGAGTGGCGTATGGAAATTGACAATGAACGCCATCGGCAACATGATCGCTAAAAGGTTTGAGCAAAAAAGCCCGATAAAACCGGCGGTGTTCAGAAGAGCGCTGCTCAAAAGCTCGCGGTAGATCCTGCGGCCAAGGAGGGGCTTATGGAGTTTGGAAGCGACGAAAGTGCTCTTGATACTGGAGAGTACGATGAGTCGCGCATTCGCTACATTGTTGAATCGGCTCTGCGGCAACTTGCGACTGATCGTTTTGGTGAGAAACCCAAAACCCGACATCAATGGATCGAGCGCCTGGTCGAATCTTTGGTGTCTGAAGCCGAAGCTCCGTACAAAAATGTCATCGACGAACTGACCGCAACCGGCATCACCAGCCAAGAGTTGGTGCAATCTGTGGTCCCAGAGGCTTCGCGGCTATTGGGCGAATATTGGGTGTGCGACAAGCTCAGCTTTGTGGATGTCACACTTGCCGCGGGTCGTCTTCAACGCTTGGTGCGCGAAGAGGATCACGCGAGCGGTTCGACCAATTGGTTGGCGCGCACAACCCCCTTGGGGCAATCGATTTTAATGGTGATCCCGCAGTTTGAAGATCACTCGCTTGGCGCTTTTGTCGCCGCAGATGGTTTTCGACGCCACGGGATTTGGGTGCATATGGCCATCGGTCTCGATGCCAATGAGTTGATCAGTACAATTCGCTCTCACCACCTTGCGATGATTGGGATGTCCTTGTCGATGCGCGAGCATATCTATAAGACAGTGGCCTTAATTGATACGCTGCGTGCGTCTGAGCTTAGATTGCCGCCAATTGTTGTTGGCGGTCGCTTGGTCGGTATGGTGCCCCAGTTAGAAGTTCAGTTGGGCGCTGATTTCACCGCGACGTCACCGCGCGAGGCCATCGAGAAGTGTGGTTTGTCCAGTGTTGCGTCGGCCCTCGCTGATGACAAGGTGATAATTTAGCCGACGACTTAGGTCAGGAACAGCGGCTTGACGACAGAGAAGCATAGCGGACAATGGTTTCGCGCAGGCGTTCTGCCTGACGCTTCGGATGTTCTTGGCCTGATCGAGCAGTCTTCCGACATTGCGGTATTCCTAAACAAAAACCATATTATCGAAGGCATTTCGGTCAATCCAGAATGCCCGTCTCTGGGCTGTCTCGACCATTGGGTTGGACGGGACTTTAACAGCTTTCTGACCGAAGAAAGCCGAGAGAAACTGGCCATCCGATTGCAGGCTATGGAGCGTCAGCCCAATGAGGCTCCTCGCCCGATCGAGATCAATCACGCCGACAACACCGCCTGGGAATTCCCGGTGCGCTACTCGATCCACCGCGCCCGCGATGGTGCGTTATTGTTGGCCGGGCGCGACATGCAGCCCATTGCGGAGGTCCAACAGCGTCTGCTTGCAGAGCAAATCGCGCGCGAACGCGATCAGCAAAAACTGCGCGGTGAGGAAACCTTCTATCGCGTGGTCCTCGACGCCTCGAAAACACCGATCGTTCTCGTTGATCCCGATCAGGGCCGTATTCGCAATCTCAATAGCGCGGCAGCGATGCTGTTGGGCGCTAAACCGGACGCGCTCAGTGGAAACGCGTTCGCGCAGGCCTTTGAGGGGCGTCGGCGCAGTGAGTTTATGGAGGCATTGCGCAGCGCAACCGAAGCAGAAGAACACCGGTTCATTGAGGTCACTTCGCGGCGCAACAGCCTGCCATTACGGCTCTATCCGGAGTTTTTCCGGGCTGCGGGCAAACTGTTTCTGCTCTGCTGTTTGGAAAGTGTCTCCGACGAAGATGGCACCAATCCGCAAATGTCGACCTCGCTTTTGTCGTTGTTCACTTCCGCGAGCGACGCGATTGTTCTCACTGATGGCAAAGGCAACATCAGAGAAGCCAATGAGGCATTTCTGATCATGACTGACGCCTTGCAGCTGCGCGATGTAAAGGATCGACCGCTGTCAGATTTCCTCGCGCGCGGCATGGTCGATCTGAAACTGATGCTTGAATCTGCAACCAAGCGCGAAAGACTGAAAGGGTATGCGACCCAGTTGATGAGCGTCGCTGGAACAAGGGTCAATGTAGAGATTTCGGCCGCCAATCTGCACAAAAACGGCGGCGAGCCTGGCTTTGGCCTGATCATTCGCGATGTGCAGCCAGTGGAGATGCCGAACGCGGGAGCCTCGCCTGCGGCGGTGAGTGAAGACGCGATGAAAAGCGTTATGGACCTGGTCGGAACTGCGTCATTGAAACAACTCGTTTCAGCAACGTCTGATGTTGTTGAGAAGATGTGTATCGAGACGGCGGTGCAGCTGACAGGTAATAACCGCGTTGCTGCTGCTGAAATGCTGGGCGTATCTCGGCAGAGCCTCTATGTGAAATTGCGGAAGCACGGTCTTATCGGGGATGAGGCAAGCGATACGGACAGTGGCGGCGAAAAGTAACTGCCGCTGGTGTGAAAAAGCACTTCCGAAAGCTGCGATTGTGTAGTTAGATTGACACCATGGGTGTCACGCTAAACTTACAGCCATCTCGACGAGTGCCCGCGCCAGCCGCGGTGCTGGAGCTTTTTAAGCCGATAACCTGGTTTCCCCCGGTCTGGGCCTTTCTTTGTGGCGCTGTTGCTTCGGGCGTGTCCTTGAGCTCTGCCCCTTTTTTAGTTCTAGGCGGAATGATCCTAGCGGGGCCGATTGTCTGCGGTATGAGCCAAGCGGCAAATGACTGGTGCGACCGGCATGTGGACGCCATCAACGAACCCCAGCGTCCGATCCCATCAGGACGTGTGCCGGGCCGTTGGGGGCTTTGGCTCGCGCTGGCGACAAGTGCTCTCGCTTTGGTATTTGGGGCGGTCTTAGGAATTTGGGCCTTTGGGGCGACCGTTGTTGGCGTCCTGGCCGCATGGGCCTATTCGGCAGAGCCGTTTCGGCTTAAGCGCTCCGGCATTTGGGGGCCGGGTCTTGTGGCATTGTGCTACGAGGGTTTGCCATGGTTCACCGGTGCCGCGGTGATGTTGGCAGGCGCGCCGCCGATGCCGGTAATCCTGATAGCCGCATTCTACGCCGTGGGCGCACATGGGATCATGACGCTTAATGATTTCAAGGCACTCGAAGGCGACCGGCAAATGGGCGTCAATTCGCTGCCTGTCACTCTTGGCCCGGAGCGCGCAGCGAGGATCGCTTGTTGGGTGATGGCCCTGCCGCAGGTCGTGGTCATCGCACTTTTGGCGCTTTGGTCGAAACCGATTTTTGCGGTCGCAATTGCAGGCCTTCTTCTTTTGCAGTTTTGGGCGATGCGCAAACTGCTGCGCGATCCGAAGGGTCGGGCGCCGTGGTACAATGGCACCGGCGTTATGTTCTACGTGAGCGGTATGATGATTGCAGCCTTTGCGTTGCGTGGAATGGGAGGAACGCCATGACGCTAGGGTGGATCTCGATCATACGTCTGGGCGTTGTGCAAATGGCGCTTGGCGCGATTGTGGTGCTGACAACGTCGACATTGAATCGCTTGATGGTGGTGGAGTTGGCGCTGCCAGCGGTGCTGCCCGGTCTGCTGGTTGCTCTGCACTACGGTGTACAGATCACGCGCCCCAACTGGGGATTTCAGTCCGACATTGGCGGGCGTCGGACGAAGTGGATCATCGGGGGCATGGCGGTTCTCGCGCTCGGGGCGCTTGGTGCGGCGGTGGGCGTTGCGCTTTTTGAGAACTCCTTTGCCGCTGGCCTCGCCCTGTCAATTTTGTCTTACATCTTGATCGGTCTTGGGGTGGGCGCGTCTGGAACGACGCTTTTGGCGCTGATCGCCAGCGCAACCGAACCCCGCAGACGGGCGGCTGCCGCGATGATCACCTGGTTGATGATGATTGCCGGCATCGCGGTCACCGCAGGAGTGGTTGGCGGGTTTCTAGACCCTTATAGTCCGGCGCTTCTGATCCGGATTGTGCTCACCGTGGGCCTCGCTGCGGTCGGCGCGACGTGCCTTGCGGTCTGGGGAATTGAACGGCGTGTGAGCGGAGGCTTGCAGAGAGAGCCTGACAGATCGGTGCGCTTTATCGATGGATTGCGCGACGTTTGGTCGGAGCCCGCCGCGCGGAACTTCACCATCTTCGTTTTCCTCTCCATGATTGCCTATTTCATGCAGGAACTGATCCTGGAACCTTATGCGGGCCTCGTCTTCGGCTTTACTCCTGGTCAGTCAACGGCGCTCAGCGGGGCTCAAAACGGCGGTGTGTTCTTGGGCATGTTGGCGGTGGGCATCGTCGCCAGCGGTTTCGGTGTCGGCACGCTGCGTGGCTGGGTTATCGCAGGGTGCCTCGGATCGGCTGGCGCGCTTGGAACGATTGCCCTCTTGGGCGGGATCGGGGCCACTGCAGGGTTTGTGCCCGCGGTGACAGCTCTGGGCTTTTTCAATGGCATGTTCGCCGTCGCCGCCATCGGGTCGATGATGGCGCTTGCTGGTCGCGGTCGTGAGGCACGCGAAGGCACCCGCATGGGTCTTTGGGGCGCGGCGCAAGCCATCGCCGCAGGATTTGGCGGGCTTCTCGGCGCCGCTGCCGTTGATCTGATGCGAAGTCTTGCGACCAGCGATGCCAGCGCCTTCGGCGTGGTCTTCGTTGCTGAAGCAGGCCTTTTTGTTGTCGCCGCGCTTTTAGCGCTGAAAGTGATCGAGACGGAGGCTCCTGTGTCGACCGTCATGGTTCCGGGAGAATGAGCGATGTTTGATGTCGTCGTCGTAGGAGGAGGCCCATCCGGGGCCACAGCCGCAGAAGAACTGGCCCGATCAGGTCATTCGGTGGCGCTGCTGGATCGCGCAGGACGGATCAAACCGTGTGGCGGTGCGGTACCGCCGCGCCTAATCGAGGACTATCGTATCCCCGATGATCTTTTGGTGGCCAAGATCACCACCGCGCGCATGGTGTCGCCCACCGGCCGGCGCGTCGATATCCCAATTGAAAACGGGTTTGTCGGCATGGTGGATCGGAAGGATTTCGATGAATACCTTCGCGAACGTGCTGCAGAGGCAGGCGCGCGCCGCTTCACCGGCACGTTCCAGAAAGTCGAAAGGGATCGCACGGGGACCTTCGTCACCTATCGTGACAAGGCCACTGGCCGCTTGGAAAGCTTGGGGACAAAGCTTGTGATCGGTGCAGATGGCGCACGATCAAATGTGGCCCGATCCGAGGTCAAAGGCGGGGACGAGATCCCCTATGTCATAGCGTATCACGAGATCATCGAAGTCCCCGGCAAAATTGGGGAGTACGATCCAACGCGCTGCGACGTGATTTATGACGGACGGATTTCACCCGATTTCTATGGCTGGGTCTTTCCTCATGGCCAAACGGCGAGCGTCGGCATGGGCACGGGGCTCGATGGCTTCGATCTTAAAAAGGCGACGGCTGATCTGCGCTATGCGGCGGGTCTTGCAGGCTGTGACACCCTCCGGCGCGAAGGAGCCCCGATCCCGCTGAAGCCTCTGTCGCGATGGGATAACGGGCGAGATGTGGTGCTTGCTGGCGATGCGGCAGGTGTTGTTGCGCCAAGTTCTGGCGAAGGGATCTACTATGCCATGGTCGGTGGCTCGGTCGCGGCAACAGCAGCAAGCGCTTGTTTAAGCTCTGGCCGTGTCTCGGATTTACGTCTCGCGCGGCGCCTTTTCCTACAAGAGCATAAGACCGTGTTCCGTGTGCTCGCCTCCATGCAAAACGCCTATTACCGCTCCGATGATCGTCGCGAACGCTTCGTATCGCTGTGTCACGATATCGATGTTCAGCGGCTGACCTTTGAAGCTTACATGAACAAGAAACTGGTCAAGGCCCGGCCCATGGCACATGTGAAGATCGGCCTGAAGAACTTGGCCCATCTCACCGGCATGGTGAATGCCAAACACGTATGAGCGCCATGATCCCGGCCTGGGTCAAAGGCAGCTTAAAACCGGTCGAAAAATTGCAGGTGCACCGCGATGGGCTCAAACACAAAGCCGTGTCGGTTTTAGTGATGCGCGGGCGCGAGATGCTTATCCAGCAGCGTGCGCTACACAAATATCACACGCCGGGCCTTTGGGCGAATGCCTGCTGTACGCATCCCGCCTGGAACGAATCTGCCGCTGATTGCGCCATTCGACGCCTTGACGAAGAGCTTGGGATTACCGACCTCACCCCCGAATTCCGCGAGCGTCTGGAGTATCGCGCAGATGTCGGCAACAACTTGATCGAGCATGAAGTTGTCGATGTGTTTTACGCCGATGCCAAGGATTTAACGCGGATTGCCCCGAACCCGTCTGAGGTTATGGCGGTGGACTGGGTGACGCTAGATCGATTGATGTCCGATATCGAAGATAAGCCAGAGCGCTTCACGCCCTGGTTTCGCATCTATCTTAAGGAATACAGCGCCACGATCCTTGGCGCACCATTGCTCATCTAGCCCCGTTTCAAAAGGCGACGGCGCAACCGCTCAAAGCCGTTGCGCCGCTGGTTAAGTGTAGAGCCCGTAATTCCGCTTAATTCGTCTGCGCGGTGAATTCCTTGGCTTGGGCGATCCAGCCGTCCCTCTCGATCCGGCCCTTGAAACTCAGCTTCTCTTCGATCCAAGCCACCTGTTCCGGGGTCCAAGAGGCAATCTGTTCGTAGTGATAAATGCCGTTCTCATTCATCAGTTCTTCGAGCTTTGGTCCAACGCCGTTCAGCTTTTTTAGATCGTCCGCTGCCCCGTTTTTGGGGCCATCCAGTGTTTCAGGCTTTGCCGCCGAGCTTGGCGCGGCACTGCTTGGCGCGGGACTGCTTGGAGCAGCACTGCTTTGCGCGGTTTCGGTTTCTTCCGCAGTTTTGTCCGAATCGAAGTTGCCCTTAAGACCTTCAAAGGGTCCCCAGTCATCCTTATCGGCGTGACAGATAACCCGGCCCATGACAATCGCGGCGCCTACTCCGAAGACGACCCCTACTCCGACTGCGATGACGACTGGCAGCGCATTTCTTGTGGCATAAGCAAGCAGGATGCCAGCAATACCGCCTGCTATCCAGCAGACTGAAAGGCAAGTCGATGGCCTTTGCATGGTTGACACTGAGGTTCCTCCAATTTCTCCACCCGTTCGATATCTCGCAACTTAGCGGAAACATGGCAAAAAGGGCGAGTATTTTTCGTCGCTATTCAAGCCAGCCCCAAGAAAGGGGCAAGCGTCTTTCCATCGAAGGGCTTTTTTGGTGCTCCACGTCTTGCCAAACTGGAGAACGCCAGCATCGTTGTAAGCGGTGCGTGGCGCACTGGCATTGCGTTCGCATGACTGCCCATTTGCACCGATAGAATTACGAAAACCAAGTTCAATAGCAATGATAAGCGGCCTCTGCCCCTCGCGAATTGTCGAGGGGCGCTTGGCGCAGGCAGATCACATGCCGCATCGCAAAGATCACCAGTAGGAAAACCGGAAACGTTGCTTTTGCTACTTTGGTGCGATGAAGTGTTTCACCACTGGTCCGCCGGGCCGTTTGTCGAATGCGCGCAATTTCGCTTGTATATCTGCATCTGATTGGGTCATTCGAGCGTGCTGTGCTTGATGTTCCGCCCAACTTGGCAGGTGAAAGCTCTCAATCCACAGACCCGGTGTCTCGACGCTCTCATGGATGTCCCAACGGGTGGCACCGTCGCGAAGGCGCTCGCCTTTGAAATCCGCAAGGGCGTCGAGAAAGCTTTGCGTCTGTTCTGGATCCACCTCGTATTCCACCGTCACCATCGCGGCGCGGTCGGCGCTTTGAGCCTCGCCGAGTTCCGGAGCTTCGGGCCAGGCACTGGTGGCAGGTCCAAGATCAAGCGATTCGCCTTGGCCCACCTTGAAGCTTCGCGTGCCGACCACACCCGCCAAAATCCCGGCCGCTGCGATTAAGAGTGCCGATGTGATCGACGTAAGTGAGGCGATTTGTCCCCAGATCACCGAACCTAAGGCCATGGAGCCAAAGAACACCATTAGAAACACGGCGAGCCCTCTCGCCCTGACCCAATCCGGTAGGGCGGTTTGGGCCGAGACATTGAAAGAGGTCAACACCGCGATCCACGAAAGTCCCCCCAAGAAGGCTGCAAACATAAGTGCTGCAGATGCGCCTGAAACAGCCATTGCCAAAAGCGCCAGCGCCGTTCCGGCAGAGCCAAGTTTCACAGTGGTGTCGCTGTCGAAGCGTCCCGAAAGACGGGGCAGGATCAAGGCTCCAACGACCGCTCCGGTTCCAATCAAAGCCATCAACACGCCGTAAAGCTCTGCACCACCGCCTTCAGCACTGCGCGCAATCAAGGGAAGAAGCGCCCAATAGGCGGATGCGAAAACGAAGAAGGCAGCCGCCCGGATCGCCGTGGCGCGCATCGCCGGGTTGTGGCGCACATGGCGGAGGCCGGTGGTCATATCTTCGACGAGGCTCGCATGCGGCACCCGTCGCGGCGTAGGGTCGGGGCGCCAGAAAAACAGCGCGGCGAGAATCACCAGATGGCTTGCTGCGTTCAACGCAAAAGGAGCGGCAAGCCCAACCGAGGCGATCAGCAGACCCGCAAGTGCAGGTCCGATCGCGCGACTGATGTTGATCCCCATAGAGTTAAGCGCGATCGCTGGTTTTAGCCGCGGACGCGGTACAAGGTGCGGCACGACCGACTGCCAGGCGGGGGCCATAAACGCTGCACCGGTGCCGACAGCCAGCGTGAACAAGATCAAAAGCGTGGGCGTCATCGCCTCTTGCCAGACCAAGAGCGCCAATACGCCGACGACCCCGGTCATGACGATGTTGATCGTGATCAGCATGCGGCGCTTGTCCAACCGATCCGCCAATGCGCCCGCAAAGAGCGCAAAGACAAAGACCGGAAGTGTAGTGGCGGCCTGGACCAATGTGACCACGGCAGGACTAGGGTTGAGCGTGGTCATCAGCCAGCCCGCGCCGACCTCATGCATCCAAGTGCCGATGTTAGAGATCAGCGTGGCCGTCCACAAAAGCGCGAATGCACTGTGGCCGAAAGGAGAAAACGCGCCGTTTCCGCCCTTAGCCGTGTTTGCGTTCACGCCACTACCATTGGATGACATCAGAAAGCTCCTCGCGGTGCTTCATGGCATGACCGCGCACGAAGGGACAGAGTGGCACAATCCGTTGCCCCGAAGTGCGCGCATCGGCGATCAGGCGATCCGCAAGCGCCCGCGCAATCCCCATACCGCGCATGCTGTCGGGCACGACTGTGTGATCGGCGATGATCAGCGTTGGCGTGACCTTTGAGATGGTCAATTCGCCTTCGCCGTCCACCGCCTCAACGGTGGCCGCATAGCGTCCCTTAGTGTCGGTCTCGGTATAGGTGATGCTCACCTTAGGTTTTTGGTCCATTTTACTCACTTCGCGCTTCTTCTAGGCCGCTGATTTAGGGGCGCCGGGCGCGCCAAAGGCCGGGATAGGCGACCAATCGGGCAACGTGCCCAAAGGCACAGGGGCGTGTTCGGCAAACGCACCTTTGGCGTAGACGATTTTCCCGCCGCTGAGGGTGAGATCCGCGGTGATGCCTGCAATCGCATCCTCCGCGACGGCAAAGTAGTCCTGATCGAGCACCGCGATATCGGCAAGCTGCCCTGGCTTGATTTGGCCTTTTTTCCCGTCCTCTCGGGAAAACCACGCACCGGCGGCCGTCCGGTGACGTAAGGCATCATGACGGTCGAGTGTGTTGTCCGCCGACCAGATCACGTCGCCGCCCCGGCCCTTGCCGGACACCGCCCAATGGATCGCAAGCCAAGGATTGTAGGAGGACACCCGGGTCGCATCTGTGCCCGCGGCCAGCGGAACGCCCGAAGCCATCATCTTCTTCACGGGCATCGCATCGCGCAGGGCGTCTGTGCCATAGCGCTCTTCAAAAGCGGTAGCTTGGAATGCGATACGGTTTTGGTAGCTTATGCCGCCCCCCAACCGTGCGACCCAATCCATCGTCTTGGTCGATACCGTCTCGCCATGGTCAAAGATCCAATTGAGTTCTTCGAGCCCCTTATCACGACCCACTTCTTCCAGAACGGTCAGCAAGCGGTGCGCGCTTTCCTCATAGGTGCAGTGGAAGCGAATCGGCCAGCGGTTTTCGAGCAGAAACTCCAGAACCGGGCGCAGATCGCCTTCCATGCGTTTGGGCAACTCTGGACGTGGGTAGGAGAAATCTTCGAAATCATAGGCCGAGGCCACCAGCATCTCGCCGGCGCCGACGCATTTGAGATAGTCGTCGCCCTGATCAGGTTTGACGATGTCATGCCAGCGCTTGAAGTCATCGAGCTCAAACAGCGGCCTCTGCGCAAAGAGCTGATAGCCGATGCGTACGGTCTGCTCACCGCGCCGGTTCAATTCGCTGATCACCCCATAGTCGTCGGGATAGTTCAGGAACCCGCCCGCGCAATCGAGCGCCGAGGTTAGGCCCAGCCCGTTCAGCGCGTGGAAGTAGTGCTTTGTCGACAGGATTTGCTGTTCAAAGTCGAGCTTCGGCGCCATGTCGAGCAAGGCGTAAAGCGGTTGCGCGTTGGGGCGTGCAAGGGCCAGACCCGTCGGATTGCCGTTATCGTCGCGCTCCAAGCGGCCCGACACGAAGGGCTCATAGTAGTGGCTGTCGATGTTGAGCGCGCGCAGGGCGGCCTTGTTCAGCCATGCCCGATCATAAAGGTGCAACACATAAACCGGTACATCCGGCGCGGCTGCGTTGATCTCTTCCAGCGTCGGCAAGCGGCGTTCGGCGAACTGGTCCGCCGACCATCCGCCCACAACGCGGATCCATTGGCCTGCGGGCGTTCGCTGCGCTTGGGCCTTGAGCATCGCCAATCCATCAGCGAGAGACGGCACTTCATCCCACCTAAGCTCCATGGCAAAGTTGTTGCCCTGACGAATGATGTGGGTGTGGCTGTCTATCAAGCCGGGAATCGTGCGCGCTCCGTGCAGATCGATGACCTCGGTGCCTGCCTCTTTCAGCGCCATGATATCCGCATCAGACCCGACAGCTTGGATCTTGTCATCGGCCAAAGCGACTGCACTTGCTTCGGGCAGTTCGGGGTCCATCGTGGTGATTTTACCATTGAAAAGGATAGTGTCGGGCATGGCGTGTCTCGCATTTCTTATGGTGATTGCGGGCGCCTCATCTGCGCCCAATTGAGTTTTCGTGAAGCTGATCAGCCGAAGGTGATCGCAGGCGACCAGTCCGGGCTGACCGGTGGGATGTGCCGCAAATCCTTGTCTGCGTAGGCCTTGTCGCCATGGACGACCTCACCGCAGAGGACAGTTGGAACCGATCGCAGCCGAGTGATCTTGGCATCAGCCCCGGCGAAATAGTCCCGATAAAGCATGGCGAAGTCGGCCAATTGCCCAGGCAGCACCGCGCCTTTGCGACCGGCATCGGTGTCGCCGCTCGCGGGCACGCCAAGATCACGGATCGTCCGAAAGTTCGGCGTCATGCCGAGCGCTTCGAGACCATAGTGGGCTGCGTACTCCTCCGCCTGAAACTGCACACGGTTCTGGAAGCCAACACCACAGCCGAGCTTTGCGATGCGCTCAAGATTGCGCTCGGAGACTGTCTCCAGATGGTCGATAAAGCTGCCTGGCGTCAGTCCTGCGCCTCGGGCGACGTTCTCATAGACGGGCAGCAAGCGACCACCACGGGTGACGTTCTGATAGAAGGACCGGCCGGCCTCGCCAAAGACCGTCATGACCGGCTCTTGAATGTCTTCCGCGTCACTATCGTTTTCTGGCCGCGCCCTTTTGAAGATCTCATGGTCATAGGCGGCCCAAGCCCGTGTGGTTCGGGGCCACGCTGTTGAGCTCGGCCATCGTCGGCAGGCGCTTTTCTTTGAACTTAGACTCTGAGAAGCCTTTGGCAACGCGGATGAACTCGCTCGCTGGCGTCCGATCTGCCTGAACGCGCGGAGATGCAGCGCCTCTTCCAGGCTGTCGACGTTGTCCCACCGCAACTCAAGGTCAGAGATCACGCCTCCGAGGATCGAATTTGTGTGGCTGTCGATCAGTCCTGGGTAGCCCCGCTCACCATTGCCGTCGATCACTTTTGTGAAAGGCCCAATCAGCCCCTCGACATCGGCGCGTACGCCCATAGCCATAAAGACACCGTTTTTGGCTGCAAGTGCCGTTGCCTCTGGTTGGGCCGGATCCATCGTTGTGATTTGGGCATTCACCCGTACCAAGTCCGCGGCGGTTGCGACAGAAGTGCCTTGGGCGAGCAGTATCATCGCACCCAGAGTGACTAAGGCACTCGCAGAGGCGAACGCCACAAGCAGTGACCGGCAGGAAATGCGAGCGTCCGAGGCGGGGCGCGACATGGAATCTTCCTCTAGCAAAAGTTAGAAAGGTCGATTGGCGCGCCGTCTCTTAACGAAAAGGCGCACCCTAGGTGTCAGCAGTGGAAGAGGCGCGTTTCAGGTCGCTCTTTCAGCGGCGAGAGACCCGCATGGGATTATTCTGCGGCAGCACCCGCTTCGGAGGCGTGCTCGCCCAGAGCCCATTTGGAAAAACGCACTTGAATGCCGTAGGGCGTATGGGCTTTGAGGATGTCCATGACGCCGTCATAGGTCTCGCCGCGGGCCCAGTCCTGCTGAAGCTCGAAAATAAACTGAAGCGCGTTCATCGGCACCGCACCGGCTTGGACCAAGCGATCCATCGCACGTTCATGGGCCTCTGGGGTCACGTCGCCACAGGCATCAGCCGGTATGTAGGCCTCATAGCCTTCTTTCAGCAGATCAAGCGTCGGGAACATCACGCAGGCTTCGGTCCAAAGACCCGCCAACACGATTTTTTTCCGGCCTGTCGCCTCAACGGCAGCGCGGAAATTGGCGTCGATCCAAGAGTTGATCGAGGTCCGGTCGATGATGTCTTGACCAGGGAACAGTTCCGTCACTTCAGGCATAAAGGGGCCCGAGAAACTGTCTTTCGCCACGGTGGAGATAACCGTTGGCAGACCGAAAAGTTTCGCGCCTTTCGCAAGGATCTGCACATTGTTCACAACCGATAGGCGGTCATGGCTCTCAACGCCTTGGAACATCGCAGGCTGAAAATCGATCAGCACCAGGGCCGCATTTTCTGGCGTGATCATATCGAGTGTGGACATGGGAGTGTCTCCGTCTTTCAGAGGGTTAGATGGATTTCGAGTTGCTGCCTTGCGCCGTCGATTTGGCGTCAGTGACCGCAAAGGATTTGCTGTGGAGGCAGCTTGAGACGATATTGGTATGGCCGCGCAGCCATTGGACCGCAGCTTCGCCAGCGAGCATTCCGAGAAGCCCAAGTAGCGCGATGATCGGTGGCGCGGGTGAACGCACAGAGATCAGCCCGTAGATCACACCAATTCCCAGGCCAGCTGCCAGCGAAAGGATGTAAGGGTTCAGACTCATCAGGCCTCCTTACCGCCTCCGAAACTCCTCGAGGGCGTGATGCAAAAACACAGGGGACGACCGCTGAAAGCACCGGGTTTGATGGTTCATCGAACCGCAGTCCCCTTGCCGCCGTTACCGCGCTAAGTAAGGCCTTCTGGAGCCCGGGGAATAATCGGGATTGACCACCTGTCGTGCATTTTTGCAGGGTCAAAAACATGCAGAATTGGGATGATTTGCGCATCTATCTTGCCGTTGCTGAACATGGCTCAACAAAGGCTGCAGCCGGGGCGATTGGAGTGAATGCCACGACGCTCGGCAGGCGCATCAAAGCGTTGGAAGCCGAACTTGGGCTTGCGCTTTTTGACCGCGACACGCGGGGCTACCGTCTCACTGCTGAGGGACAGGATTTATTGGCCAGGGCAGAGACGGTGGCTGCCGCTGTGGAGGACTTTAGCCAGTTTGCCGAGCGGCAGCGGCGGCTTGACACCGGCACAATCCGGATTACCGCGCCGGAGATCGCCTTTAACGATGTGCTGGCCGAGATCATCTCGGCCTTTACCTCCGAACATCCGGGACTGCGTTTCACCTTTGTTTCGGGCGACCACATCGTTGATCTTGAAAGCGGCGCTGCCGATATCGCCTTTCGCGGTGTGAAAACGCCAGAGAATGATCGGCTGATCGGACGACGGTTGCGGGGGCATAAATGGACTGTCTATGCAAGTTCTGAGGCAACATGCGCGCCGACGTCCCCGGAAGAGCTCTTTGACCATCCCGTAGCGATCTATACCGGCAATATGGAGGCGCTCTGCCCTCATCAATGGTTTCTGGAGCGGATTGACCGGTCTAAAATCGTCGCTGAGTGTTCAACCCATGCCAATATGCGCGCTGTGATCAAGTCCGGGGCGGCGGTGGGGCTTTTGGCGGTCAGCCATACGCACAGCCAGGCGGAGTTGACCCCTTGTTTCCCGCCCCGCGCGGAGACCTACACGAATTTTTGGCTCTTGGCGTCGCCTGCAGCCTATCGCCGAACCGCAGTGCGACGGTTCTTGCAATTTGCGGCGACACGTTACAATGCGGTGCTTGACCGGCTTCAAGGTCCCGAGTGACGCCTGTTCGCGGGCGGCTCAAAATAGATGTGCCCGTCTGTCCTGTTTTCGCATTGCGGGCGGTCGCTGATATGTTGCCCTGAGGACGGATGCACCGCGACAGGGAGAGCGTGATGTCAAAACCACTGACGGGTGTACGGGTTCTGGACCTGACCAATGTGCTCGCTGGGCCCTTTTGTTGTCATCAGCTCGCCCATCTTGGGGCCGATGTCATTAAGGTCGAAGCACCCGGCCGCGGCGATCTGGCCCGCCAATTGGGCGCTGATCCAGAGCTGAACGCGGCTGGCATGGGTGTGTCGTTTCTGGCGCAAAATGCGGGCAAGAAGTCGGTGACGGTCAATCTCAAGCATCCCGAGGGCAAAGCTCTTTTCCTCAAGCTTCTGGGCACCGCAGATGTCTTGGTTGAGAATTTCCGCCCTGGCGTGATGGCCCGGCTGGGGATTGACTATGACACGCTTAAAGAAACCCGTGAGACGCTGATCTACTGCGCGATATCAGGCTTCGGCCAAGATGGACCATGGAAGCACCGGCCCGCATACGATCAGATCATCCAAGGCGCGTCTGGGGTCATGTCGGTCACGGGCGACGCCGATTCAGCGCCTTTGCGCGTCGGTTACCCGATTGCTGATACGATTGGTGGGATGACCGCGGCTTTTGCCATATCCGCGGCGCTGAATGCGCAGCCTCGGGGCAGCTTTATTGATGTCTCAATGCTGGAATCGGTTCTGTCGACCATGGGATGGGTCCTGTCGAATTATCTGATCGCGGGCGCGGAACCAGCAGCCCATGGCAATGAGAACCCGACCTCCGCCCCTTCCGGCAGCTTGCAGACCGGCCATGGCTTGCTCAACATCGCGGCCAACAAAGACGAGCAGTGGGTGATCTTAACAGATCATTTGGGGCTCAGCGCCTTGCAAGACCATCCCGATTACAAGACCCGAGAGGCGCGCAAGAAAAACCGGGCCGCTCTAAAGGTGGAACTAGAGGCCGCGCTGAGCACTCAACCCGCTCGGGCCTGGGCGAAAGAGCTCAACCGTTTGGGTGTTCCCGCAGGCGCTGTCTTGACCGTGCCTGAAGTCCTTGCCATGCCGCAGATTTCCCAGCGGGGGTTTCTGAGCGCTTTTGAAAATGTCCCAGGAGTAGGCCGTGATATCGAACTGGTCACCACCGGTGTGAAACTTGATGGCGCGGCCCCGGGCGTCGACGCGCCACCGCCGCAGCTTGGCCAAGATAATGAGGCGATTTGGGGTAGCTTGGGTCTCAGCGCCGCTGAGATCAGCGAATTGCAGGAGAAGGGCGCGATATGAGTGACGCGGGCAAGGATGTCTCCGACTGGTGGCAGACAGAGATCATCGACATGGCGCCTGGTCAGATCCGTTTGCGTGGCCGCCCCATCGAAGAGCTGATCGGCACAGTCAGCTTCCCGGAGATGGTTTGGCTGATGACGCGTGGGGATCTGCCGACGCCCGGTCAGGCGAAACTGCTAGAGGCGGCGCTGGTCTCTGCCGTCGATCACGGACCACAAGCCCCGTCGATCGCGGCGGCGCGCATGGCAGTAACTTGCGGACTGGGTCTCAATGGCGCAATCGCCTCGGCTGTCAACATGCTGGACGATGTCCATGGCGGGGCAGGAGAACAGGCTGTGGAGTTTTACTCTCAGATCGATGCCGCCGCAGCCTCCCGCAAACCCCTTCGCGCGGCGGTCGAAGAGGGATTGGACGCGTGGCAAGTGGAACGCGGCCGCTATATCCCTGGCTTCGGTCACCGCTTCCACACACCTACTGACCCCCGGGCACCGCGGCTTTTGGCATTGGTGGATCAGGCCGTCGCATCTGGCGACGTGGAGGGGCGGTTTGCCGCCGTCGGACGGGAGGTCGAGGTTGTTCTCGCAGCACGCAAAGGCAAACCCGTACCAATGAATATCGATGGTGCGACCGCTGTGATCTATGCCGAGCTTGGATTTCCACCGCCGCTTGCCCGGGGGCTTTTTTGCCTATCCCGGTCGGTTGGTATCCTGTCGCATGCCTGGGAACAGATGGGGCAGGGCGGGCGGAACAAAGGCCCCACCCCGCCAGCCTATCGCTGGACCTATACCGGTGCCAACAAGATAGATCCTGACAGCTAGCGCGGAACTTATGCGGGTTCAGGAAACGCCGCTTCCAACGCGATCTCCAACATCTCCGCAAAGCTCGTTTGCCGCTCCTCAGACGAGAGCGCCTGCTTGGTCGGCAGATGATCCGAAACCGTCAACACCGCCAAGGCCCGCGCCCCGTAGCGCGCTGCCACGGTATAAAGCTCCGCGGTTTCCATCTCGACCGCCAACACCCCGTGGCGGGTCATCTCGTCGTCGAGATCGGGCCGTTCATCATAGAAAGTGTCGCTGGAATAGATGTTTCCAACATGCACCGCCGCACCTTTCGCGCGGGCAGCAGCGACGGCGGCTTCAAGCAATTCATAATTGGCGCAAGGGGCGTAGCGAAACTCTTTGAAAATCGCGGCGGACGGGGTCGCAATCGATGAGGCCGTCATGGCAAGCACCACATCCCGCAGTCCCACATCTCTCTGCATCGCCCCGGTAGAGCCAATTCGGATCAACGTCTTTGCGCCATAATCATTGATCAACTCATTGGCGTAGATCGAAAGCGATGGCATTCCCATGCCAGAGCCATGGATGGTCACCGGATGCCCACGCCATGTGCCGGTAAAGCCCAGCATGCCACGCACCTCGTTCACCAGGCGCGGTGCGTCCAGAAAGTGCTCAGCTGCCCATTTTGCCCGAAGCGGATCGCCCGGCATCAAGACTGTCGGCGCAATATCTCCGGGCTTCGCGCCAATATGAATCGTCATTTGCTGGGCCTCCCGCCTGATCTGTGCTTGAGGCTAGAGGTTCTGCGTCAAAGCTGAAAGTCACCAAAACATCATAGCCCGCGCTTGACGCACCGATGCGCGATCCAATGCGAAACGCGCGCCGGTCGAGCAGAGCAGAGCCTGTGACATGCACCTGACCCTCGCCTGCAAAAAGCGTGAAGCGCACATCAACAGGGGCGCTGTGGCCGCGTAGTTCCAGAATGCCACCAGAGATGAACTGACCTCTTCGGATGGTTTCAGCACGGGCTGCGCTGAAAACAGCCTGTGGATGCGCAGCTGTGCCTAGCCATGTGTCGCTGTGCATTTCTGCATCAAATCCGGCACGATCCGTTTGAGTTCGGCTGAGATCGATCGCGACACAAACCTGGGTAGCATCAGGATCCTGGGTATCGAAACTGATCCAAGCCTGCCAATCGGGAATGTCGCCTGTGACCAGGAAACTTTCTCCGCGCTGGTCGGCAACGCGGATGCTGAATTCGAGCAGCCCGCCCGGCAAAACACGCCAATTTACTGCTTTCGCTGCAGTGGCGCAAAAGAGGCTCAAAATGATGACGGCGATCAAGCCGGTGCTTCGCATCCCTACTGGTCTCGCGGCGCAAGTGTGGTGAACACAGAGGCTTCGTCATCCCAGATCAAGGCTTCGACGCAAGGGGTCGGGTTGATGCCACCGCACAGCGATCCATGGACATCCAATAGGACGACAGGTCGGTCGTAGAAATCGACGATGCTCCAGGCTTTTGCCAAGCGCTCGGTGATGTGATCTCCGACGATCAGGAAAAGACCGCAACCGCCGGTGCCGCAATACATCGATGCGGCTGAGCTACAGCGCATATGGGTTTCGTCCACGAGCCAGCCATCGGCGGTCTGTGTCAGCGGCGTTTTTATGATCGCTTCGGGTTCGAAAGAAAAGTCGCCCGCCTCGAAACTCTCGCAATCGGCGCGGGCATCATCAATGGCCCCTTGGACCGCCTGGGGAAGCTCTTCGGCGCATAGGGCCGCCGGCCACAGTAAGGCCAGCATGGCAAAAGATCTCAATATCATTCTGCTGCAACGCTCTTTGGGTCTGCTAGCGTAACAATATCAAACATGATCCGATTCAGCTCGAAATCTTTTGGCGTGTAGACCTTTGTCACTCCCATGGCCAATAACCGCTCTGCATCGTCATCCGGGATGATCCCGCCGACAACCACAGGTAGGGCGGCAAAGCCATTGGCGGCCAGCTTTTCCATCAAGGTTTCCACGAGTGGGATATGGCTTCCCGATAGGATCGAGAGCCCCAACACATGGGGCGGGTCTTGTTTCACGGCGTCGATGATCTCGTCGGGGGACAGGCGGATGCCCGCGTAATCGATCTCCATCCCGCAGTCGCGGGCACGAAAAACGATCTGTTCAGCGCCGTTGGAATGCCCGTCGAGCCCTGGTTTGCCCATCATGAAGCGAAGACGCCGACCAAGCTTGTCTGAAACCTCATCGACCGCGGCGCGGATCTCTTCCAACCCTTCGGTCTTGTTGCTGACCGAAGCCGACACCCCGGTGGGCCCGCGATACTGGCCATGGACCTGACGCATGACACCCGCCCATTCGCCTGTGGTGACGCCAACCTTGGCAGCCGCGATGGAGGCAGGCAGGATGTTGGCACCTGATTGCGCGGCGTCGCGCAGCGCGACAAGGGCGGCCTCCGCGGCCCCCGCGTCGCGCCCCCCCCGCCAAGCGTTCAACCGAGCGATCTGATCGGCTTCGACCGCGGGGTCGACCACCATGATGCCGCCCTCTTCATCGACCAAGGGAGATGCCTCGCCTTGCTCATACCTATTAACGCCCACAACAATGGTTTCGCCTTTTTCGATCCCGTTGAGACGCTCGGCGTTGGCGGTGACTAACTGGGCCTTCATGTATTCGATTGCGGCCACGGCGCCGCCCATGGCATCGATATTGGCCAACTCGGCGCGTGCGTCTTCTTTCAGCGCCTCAACCTTGGCTTCAACCGCAGGATTGCCATCGAAGAGATCGTCATACTCCAAAAGATCTGTCTCAAACGCCATGATCTGTTGCATGCGCAGCGACCATTGCTGGTCCCAAGGGCGCGGCAAACCGAGGGCTTCGTTCCAGGCGGGCAATTGTACGGCACGCGCACGCGCCTTTTTCGACAGGGTCACGGCAAGCATCTCGATTAAGATGCGGTACACATTGTTTTCCGGCTGTTGTTCGGTCAGGCCAAGGGAGTTTACCTGGACGCCATATCGAAAGCGCCGCATCTTCGGATCTGCAATCCCATAGCGATCCTGACAAATCTCATCCCAGAGATCGACAAAGGCCCGCATCTTGCACATTTCGGTCACGAACCGGATGCCCGCATTCACAAAAAAGCTGATCCGCCCTACCACTTTCGGGAAGTCTTCTGCCGGAACCTTTTCCTTCGCATCGTCCAGAACGGCGCAGGCTGTCGCGAGGGCAAAAGCCAGTTCTTGTTCAGGCGTCGCCCCGGCCTCTTGCAGATGATAGGAACACACATTCATTGGGTTCCATTTGGGCAGGTTCGTATAGCAATAGGCTGCCACATCGGTGATCATCCCGATGGAAGGCTTCGGGGGGCACACATAAGTCCCGCGGCTGAGATATTCTTTGATCAGATCGTTTTGCACTGTGCCCTGGAGTTTGGAAATATCGGCGCCTTGTTCTTCCGCGACAGCAATATAAAGCGCCAAGAGCCAGGGAGCCGTGGCGTTGATCGTCATGGAGGTATTCATCTGCTCCAGCGGGATCTGGTCGAAAAGCGTGCGCATATCGCCTAAATGCGAGATCGGGACACCGACTTTGCCCACCTCTCCGCGCGCGAGTTCATGGTCGCTGTCATATCCGGTTTGTGTCGGGAGATCGAAGGCCACCGATAGACCGGTTTGCCCCTTGGCGAGATTGGTGCGGTAGAGTGCGTTCGATGCCTTGGCCGTGGAATGCCCAGCATAGGTGCGAAATAGCCAAGGGCGGTCTTTTGGGGTCTGGGTCATCTCGGCCTCGCGACTCATCATGAAACTTTCGTGCGCACGCGAGTGGATACTCGCAACAATATGATCCTGTCAATTCGCCGCGCTGCGGCGGGAGTTCGCCATCACAGAGATATCAAAGAGACAGCTTAAAAAGCCAATGCAGAGTGTTGCATTCACAGTGTTTTCTTAGCGCGTTGGAAATTAACGATGTGAGCAGTATTCTGTGCGACACAAAATTTCAAAAATAAGGTTTTCATGATTGCTTAATTGCGCAGATGCCAGTATTGCTCTCGCCACGCCGCGATGTTGCAGTGCGGCATTTGATGGTGACATAAGGAGGCTCCCAATGGCTCTCGATACGACCCCGGCGATTGCTGCCTATAGCGCGCCGAAGAAAGATCTCTACGAGATTGGCGAAATGCCACCTTTGGGCTATGTGCCGGCCAAAATGCATGCCTGGGCGATCCGTCGCGAACGCCATGGCGAGCCCAACAAGTCCTTTGAGCTTGAGGTTGTCGACACCCCAAAACTCGATAGCCATGAAGTGCTCGTTCTTGTGATGGCGGCGGGCGTCAACTACAACGGCGTCTGGGCAGGCTTAGGCGTGCCGATTTCACCTTTTGATGGACATGGCGAAGATTACCACGTCGCTGGCTCTGACGCGTCTGGCATCGTCTGGGCTGTTGGCGACCGAGTGAAAAACTGGAAGGTCGGCGACGAGGTCGTGATTCATTGTAATCAAGACGATGGCGATGACGAAGAATGCAATGGCGGCGATCCGATGTTTTCTCCCAGTCAGCGCATTTGGGGCTATGAAACGCCGGACGGGTCTTTTGCACAGTTCACGCGCGTTCAGG
>JBCDGN010000028.1:0-39219 GCA_038751255.1 Pseudomonadota bacterium | reverse complement strand
CCCGCAGCGGAGCCTGAGCCCGCGCCAGAGGCGGAGCCCGCACCGGAGCCTGAGCCCGCGCCAGAGTCAGAGCCCGCGCCGGAGCCGGAACCCGCACCGGAGCCGGAGCCCTCACCAGAGCCGGAACCCGCGCCGGAGCCTGAGCCCGCACCAGAGCCAGAGCCAGAGCCGGAGCCCGCACCGGAGCCAGAGCCCGCACCGGAGCCAGAGCCCGCACCGGAGCCGGAGCCCGCACCAGAGCCGGAACCCGCGCCGGAGCCTGAGCCCGCACCAGAGCCAGAGCCCGCACCAGAGCCGGAGCCCGCGCCAGAGCCGGAACCCGCGCCAGAGCCAGAGCCAGAGCCCGCGCCCGCACCGGAGCCGGTAGCCGATATCCCTGAGCAGGAAGACGCAGCCTATGCAATCTCTTGGGCTGGCCTGAATGCCGAAGAGCAATTGATCACCGAACTCGTTAACCGGGCGCGTCTTGATCCAGATGCCGAGGTTGATCGGACCGGCGAGAGCATTGCGCCGGGCTTGTCCAGCGCACCGTTGGAGGCACTCGCTGTTCTAGGCACCCTGTCGGACGCCGCCGAAGCGCATTCGGAGGATATGGAAGCGCGGAACTACTTCGCGCACCGCAACCTCGACGGCGAGAGCCCCACCGCTCGCGCGGCAGAAGCAGGCTATCCGGCGCCGGTCGGCGAGAATATTGGCTGGATTGGCTCCACCGGACAACTCACTGACATCCAGGGTCGCGCGATTGCTCACCATGAAGCTCTGTGGGCCTCTGACGGTCACCAAGCCGCTATTTTGAGCGATAATTACAGTGAAATCGGCATCGGCTACAGCTATGGCGATTTCACCTACGAGGGCGTCACATACGGCGCTTCGAGCTTTGTCACCCAAGCCTTCGGCGATACTGGGCAGTCCTACCTAACCGGCGTTGTATTTGACGATGCAGATGGTGACGGCTTTTACGATATCGGCGAAGGCCAAGGCGATGTGCGCATCACCGCCTGGGACGATAACGGCGTGGCGACCACCGCCACTTGGTCGGCGGGCGGTTATAGCCTGGCGCTCGAAGATGGCACCTATGAGGTGGCTTTCCACGGTGGTGATTTGGGCGATGCGATTTACCAAACCAGCGTGACGGTCGATGGGGCCAATGTGAAGCTCGACCTGATCGAGGGCGACGGGATCTATGAGGGTGGCAATCAGGGCACCTTCTCGAGCTACAACAGCGGCGATGTCGTCGGGGAAACCAGCGGATTGGCCTTCGCTCTCACCGACAGCCTGACGCTTTCAAGCGCCAGTGACGTGATCGTCCTGCCGGTGGACGAGACCCTAAACCTCGAAACCGCAACCATCGCCATGACCTTTACCGCCAACTCTGTATCAGGGCGCCATGGTCTGTTCTCACGCGACGCCGTCAATCTTGAGGGCAACGGCAACCATCTGTCGATATTCGTGCAAAACGGAACTATCTTTGCACGAATGCAGGATGGTCAAAATGATCTCTACCTGCGCCAGGACGGCATTGAAGCGGGCGAAGAATACTCCATTTCCCTCAATTTCGGCAATGGCGAGGCCGCGCTCTATGTGGATGGCGGGTTGGCCGGTCAGGGCGCCACAGACCTCACTTGGTCAGAGAGCCCCGAGCAAGTGCAGATCGGCGCTTTGGGCTGGAGCTCCGCCTCGGGCGACGAATTCTTCAACAATGTCTTTGACGGTGAGATCAGCGATCTTCGGATCTATTCCAGCGACATCAATGGCGCTGCGGCCACGGACCGGCCAGAACCTGATCCTGCGCCCGAGCCAGAGCCGGCGCCTGAACCTCAGCCCGAGCCAGAACCGCAGCCCGAGCCAGAGCCGACACCTCAGCCCGAGCCGACACCTCAGCCCGAGCCAGAACCGCAGCCGGAACCAGAGCCGGAGCCGGAACCAGAGCCGGAACCCACCCCTGCGCCGGTCCCGACCCCGCAGCCGGAACCTCCCAGCTTCGACACCCCGCCAGGCCAGTCAGAGCCCTATGCGGTGGAGCACGGCAACGTTCTGTCTTTACAGGGTAATCTCTCGCTTGAAGCCGGTCGCGTGCACACGCTCGACACCGGGCTGGATAACGTGGCCTCGATCGAAGTGCTCAGCAAGCCGGCCTACGGCAACCTGACGGTAAACCCCGACAATACGTTGGCCCTGGTCTTGTCGCATGCCGACCAGTCCTTCGATCTGTCTTTCAGCTACCGCGTGACCTACGAAAACGGCAGCAGTCAAACATTCAACAAGGGCGTGGACGTTTTCCGCAGCAGCCAAGCCGAAGGCTGGGGCGAAGGCGATTTCTACATGTTAGAGACCGACGCCGAGGGCGATCTGGTGGTCGAGCATGGGGATGAGCACCGTAAGGTTTACATCTCCGACAGCGATGATGCGCTCTCCGCCGCTGATATCGCGGCAATTGAGGGCCTCCCGATTAGCGCGATCACCGGCAAATGGCTGCGTGATAACCCTGAATATGGCGATGTGGAGAGCAATGCGCTTAAACCCGATATCGGCATGGATCTTTGGATGGAGATCACCGGCAACGGCGCGGAAAACTCAAATTGGCTGCTGTTTGAACGCGGTTATGAATACGATGAGGACGATCTGGGCCGCATCATCGATCGTAACAGCCATGGCGAGTCTGAGCTTGAGCCGCTCTACGTCGGCGCCTGGGGCGAAGGATCGCGCCCAGTGCTGAACGCCAAACTGAATATGTTCCAAGATCAGTATAGTAACATCGTCTTCCAAGGGGTGACCTTCGCGGATGGCGGTCTGATCCTGGACACGTCCAATTTGATCATGGACGACATCACTCTGACCGGTGCCAACGGCTTTGCCATCCAGACCTCTGACAATGTTACGATCCGCAACTCCGCGATCTATGAGATCAACCGAGATGCGCCCAATAACGGTGCCAACAACTGGCAGGATGAGGGCGGGAACCGTATCCAAGGCATTTACGTCGCGTCGACTGAGAACATGCTCTTTGAAGACCTTCTGGTTGACCAGGTTGGCTGGGAGGAAGGTTATAGCCCCAATCTCGCCGTTGATAACGGTCACGCCCCCAGCATTCTGTCGCAAAACATCTATGTGAATTTCGACAGTCTCGATGTCACTTTGCGCGATACCATCACCATGCGGGCGGCCGCTTATGGCGCTCAAATTCGCTCTGGCGGAACGGTTGAGGGCAATGTCTTTCTCGACAGCAATTCGGCGTTCAACGTTTTGGGCGGCGACTACAAAGGCGCGGGTCCCATCGGACAGTACTCATTGGTCGAGGGCAACCTGGTCACCTCGGCTGGATACCGCGACACCGATGGCCGCCCTGGCGCCCTAAGCGAAGGTATCTTTAACGAAGGCGAACTGACCAGTCTGGTTGGCAACATCGTCACCCATCTGGCCGATCCGAACTCCAACGAGCTGAGCTACAAATTTTGGAACCACGACGCCGTCGACAGCCGCAAAGACACGTATTTTGACGATACGACGATCTACAACTGGTTTGCAGGCTATAACGTCGATTTCCCGGCAGGGGAGACCGCGGCGGATCGCAATATCGAAGGGCTCGACACAGACCTGCTTGATCAGACGACGATCCAGAATTTCGCTGCTGGTCTGATGAACCAGAACGACGCCAGCATCGCGGACTTGGCCGAGTACCTGCGCGCCGTGCATGAGGGTGAGATCGATGGCGACGTCGATGCGGAAGACATTCTGCGCTACTTCCAGGATCCATTCGGTCTGGGCGGGTTGGAGCGCACCGAGAACCAGACGCTGCGCTTTGTGCCCGATGATCGCGGCGAAGGCACACGGTGGGACAACACCCTGAACTGGGACACCGAAGATGACCCGATTGACGGCGATAGTGTCGATCTCGCGGGCAATTGGGTGACCTATGACGGCACGATTGTGCTCGACGATTTGCATTTCGGCGATAGCGGGCGATTGACGGTCGACCATGGCCGCCTGGATGTCAGCGGTGAGATGACCACCGCCGGGGAGGGTGGCGCGCTCAATATCGACGATGCCGGTCAGGTTTGGGCCGATGGTTACAGCGATGAAGATGGCCTCGATATCAATGTCGATGGCGGCCGCTTTGCCAATACAGGCGAATTTAGCGGTTTGTTTGAGATTTGGGCCGAAGACGGCGAAACGTTACTCGGCGTTGATGACGCGCAGATGACGATCGAAGAAGAGGCGCGCCTCAACATCGACGGCAGCGACGCGGAGATCGGCTTTGACGGTCAGTCCGGTGGAGTGTCCGTCCTGGAGATGGACGGCGGCGTGCTCTCCTTCACTGCCGATAGCGGGGGCCTGTCAACCATCGAGGAGTTCCGCTCCGGCGCCTTTGATAACGATACGCCGGAGGTACTCACTGGCTTTGATATGGGCGAGGGCACGCTTCTCGTCGATGTCACCAGCCTCTCTGGCAACGCGACGGAAGTGCTGGTCGATGTCGATGAAATGGTCGGCATGTTCGACGACATCGAGCTGATCGGCCTGCGCGGCAACCAGGACGCGCGTTTCACCTTCGACTACGATACCGATAAAGTCACACTTCAGCTTTTCAGCGGCGGATCCGGCAAAATCGACCTCGCCAAAATCGGCGACATGAACAATGCCAGTTCCTCGCAAAGCCTCTGGGATGCCCTGACCGACGGCCAAGGCACATTCGAAGAGCTCGACACGGATGTCTCGGTCAATGGTGAGACATTCGACGAGGATGACTTCCTGGCCGCCTAGGCTCTAGTCCAGCCTCCGCGCCTGTCTTTAAAAACAACCTGGGATGTTTCGCATGCGAAACACCCCAGGTTTCTGCTTTCTCGGCTATCAGTCTTTCAACCTGTTGCGCAGCCAAGCCTCCAGGTCGGTGATCAGATCTTGGGTCACCTCAGCGCCAAAGAGCGTCACTGTGTTGGTCGCGGCTTTCAGGGTAAGGCCTTGGCCTATGCTGCGCGATAAGGCCGCCTTCTTTGGCATGGCGCGCGCCGTGGCGCGAGAAGCGGTCGCCCCGCCCTCCCCCTGATCCGTAGCTCGCAAAGCGGCTTCTAGCACTTCACGCTCTTGCTGTGCGTTCTCCGGCATGGCCTGGGCAAGCTTCACCTGCATACCTGCAATAAAACCAGGCTCTTTACAGCGTGCCGCAAGTTCCAAGCCCAAGCGCTCAGACAAAGAAGTTGGAAACCGCAGATCCTCGCCCAGGGCTTTGTGAACCTGCACGAACGAGCCGATTTTGGACCGCTTAGCAGGGCTGGCGGACGCAAAAAGCTCAGCGATGGCCAGACTGGGTGTCCCAAAGATTCCAAGATCCGCGGCTTTAGCCGCCAAACGTGCTCGTTCATAAAACGAGATCCCTGCCCTGATCTCATTTTCCTCCACCATCGCGAGATATGCGGCGCTCGAGCTCTGTGGTGGACGCACAATCGCCAGCACCTCGGCGGATGCCAGAGCCCGCAGCGCGAGGACCCGGCGCAGACCCGAGATCAGGCCAAATCGGCCATCTTTTTGTGCAACTACTTCGATCGGCACTTGCTGGCCGCGGGCAGCGAGGCTGGCGCGCAGACTGTCCATTTGATCAGCGTCAATTGCCACGCGATCGCGGATCAGAAGGTCAATCTGGATGGCTTCGAGCGGCAGCTTTTGGATCGCGCCCCTCTTCGCGGGCCTCAGTCAGGGCCCGGGCATCCTCGATCAGCCCGGCCTGTTCGGCCGCTGCGCCCGCCATATGGTCGATTGGCGAAGCGGCAGACTTCGTCTCAAGCGGCCCGGATGGGTCAGGATCGCTGGCCAGAGCCGCGAGGCTTGGATATTTGCGCTTTGCCATGAAATGCTTCCTTTCGTTCTAGTCCGCGGCCCGTTGCGCCGCCGCCGCATCGCGGGCCCAAGCCCCGGTAAAAAGCCGTTTCACACCGGCGTATGTCTCATCGAAGGTCGCGCGGCCGCGGATACAGGTTTCGCGGTTGAAGTCGCCGTAATCGGCCTCGTAGACACCTGAGATTTGTTCGCCAGCCTGGCCGGTCAAAGCGGTAAAATCCTGCCGATACGGGCTGAGGGCGACGCCCATATAGGTTTGCATCAGAGCAGCCAGTTCGGCCTTCTGGTTGCTGTCATAGCGCGTCATCACCGCGCGTACCGCACCCCATTCAAACACTGTCTCAGGCAAGCCAAGGGCGCGCATGTATTCTCAGCAAAGATAGGTGTTTGATAGGCGTGCTGATCGCTGGTCTGCACCAGCCATCGGACGGATGAGTGAAATTACGCCGTTAGTGATAAACGATAAAGTATTTATAGAATTTTACCATGTTCTTACATTCTGTATTTGCTGGACAATTTCATACTATTTTGCTTCCAGCGCCTCCGATACCAAGAGCGGGCGACGCCTATCCCCCAAAGAACCGACTCCAAAGCCTCGAAGCGCCAGCCTCGAAAGCTGCTTCCTGCGAGAAACCGGCAGCTCCTTCCACGGCTTGTGGATAAATTCCCGTCGCTGAAACCACGAAGCCTGGGATCATCGGGGCGCGCAGTATATGACAGGCCAGGTTTCCATCGTGGATCGCCCGCTCCAATCTGAGTTTTTCTTTTGTGACGTGCTCAATCCTGTCCCCAAGGGCGATCTGGGCAGTCTGGAGCACCCGATCTTCAGCCTCGCCACCCGGCCCGACCGGCGTATTCTGGAATACGGACACAACGATGTCGAAGTCGTCGTCACGCTCAGCCAATGGCTCTATCGTGCCGCTTTGAGCGGACCGTCCTCTCTTTGAGCCGGTCGTATTTTCGCATGCGAAAACCTCTAGACCGCCGGATCTGGGAACCCGCACGCAAGCACTGCGGCGGACAAAGCGCTTGGGGCGTAGTTGTTGAGGTGCTGCATCGTAAATCCGGCTCCGCAAGTCCGCGCCGCGTGTTCAGGACCATGCTGCGCCCCTGCTGGCATCGGAGATATATGACGTGGCGCGGACGCTCTTTTCGGGGGCGGATGTCTATGCCCTCGAGGCTCACTGGGTGGCTTGGTGGCGCGCCGACGGTTGCGTCAGATTGCACGAGCCTGATAAGGGGTTTTTGGCCTGGGTGCGCACAGGCTAAGACTTGACACAGCCTTCATGTCGACATGGAAAGCGCTTAGGGTGTCCGACCAGTAAACCAGCGAGGCATCACTGATGGCCGACACTCAGTTGATCTTTCCCGACAAGCCGGATGTCTGCGCGAATACCTTTGTAATCGGCGCGCAAAAAGCCGGCACGACATATCTGGCCGCTTTGCTCGACCAAAGTCCGGAAGTCTGTGTCTCCGACCCCAAAGAGCCGCAATTTTTTACCAGCCATTATGAAAGCGGATTTGACGCCTATGCCGCGATCTTTGCTGATCCTCAGGCTAAGATTAGGCTCGACGCTTCCACGACCTATAGCTTTTTGCGGCCCAAAGCAGATCTGGATATCCCCGACGCACCTGGTCTCGCTGCGCCAGTGCCACAACGCATCCTGGCAGCGGCCCCAGACGCCCGCTTTATCTATATATTGCGTGATCCGGTAAAACGCGCGGCCTCGGCGCACCGGCACAATATGCGCAGTCAGCCGCAGCCTACGATGCCGATCTCCCTTCTACGCTGCCTCCAAGAGAACCCGATGCTGGCGATCGCCAGCCGCTATGCAGCGCAGATCGAGCGTTGGCTAGAGCATGTCCCGCGTGAGCGCTTTTTGTTTGTCGATTTTCAGCGCTTGGTCAGTGACACGGAAAACGTGATCGCAGAGGTTTGTGACTTCCTGGATGTGCAGCCAGGGGAAATCTCACTTGGACAGGCTGAGCGCGGCAAGCACAGCGCCTACCGTGATACCGGATTGGGCCAAGCGATGCGGAGGGCCATGCGGGCGATGCCGGGACTGAGCCGCTCGGTCAAGGCCTTGGTGCCCGCAAATCTCAAGCAGCGTGTGTTTGATCCGGTGATGAAGGCGCCGTCTGAGATCGTGTTTTATGACGAGCTAGAGACCTACGCCGTCTTCGCAGAAGACAGCGCGCGCACTCAGGCACTGACCGGCATTGCGTTCCACGCGCAATAGAGCCGGGCCTGACGCTGCAGCCGTGCGGGTAGGTGTGGCCGTCGCTGCAAGCCTGTGAGCTCTGTCGGCTTGAGCGCCTCGCAGCTTAGGCCTTGCGCGGCTTAATAAGCATTGGCGACGTGAGGCCCGACCACCCGTGCCGGGGCGGTCAGCAAAGCTATTGCGCCGGAATGAAGCGGGGCAGGGGCTCCATCAGCCCCGTCAGCATATCTTGCAGGCGCTCTTCCGCCGCAGCCTCACCACCATCTTCGGTGATCAACGTTGTCAGGCGGATCAGTGAGCCATCGGTCGAGCCCGTCGTGATACCATCCAGCATCAGGTAGAGCTTGGCGGCAAAGTCCCAAGCGATGCGGCGCTCGCCTTGCTGGAACCAATAATAGACCATCATCCGGGTCTCACCGCGCTGGATGATCGCCCGGTTGATGTTGAAGGGCTGCTCGGTGCCCATTGTCTCGGTGATGTCGGTACGCTCCAGCCAGGCAATTTCCCAGCCCGAGCCGGGTAAGCAGATCTCGGGCGAGTGTACGCCGCCCTGGGTCTGGTCATTATACCAAGCCATGAATAGGCCAACGCTCGGCTCTTCGCGGCTGCGCCGGAAGGCGGCGGAGTGATAATCATCGGCGGCCAAGACCTGGGCGACGCTCTCATCCAGGCGATCCCGGGGGCCGTCCTGCTGCCAGTCGCCCAGATTGCGGGGGAATTGGATGAACTCGTCACGCACGATCACGCCATGACGGTTGTCGGGGATCGCCTGCCAGGCTGCCAAAAGGGCTGTGCTGAGCACAGCGGCGCTGATCAGAGCAGCGGAGGGTTGCACCAGGCGTACACGCAGCGCTTGGGCGCCCAGGCCGTCTGTGTCCAGATCCAGCGCTTCGGGCAGGCTCATCTTTTGGTCTTTTGGCAGAAACAGCAGCATCGCCCATGCCAGCAAGAACAGCAGTACGATGCAGATGATAAAGATCACCCAACCCTCAAAGAAATGCGTGAAACCCTCAAGCCACTCCACACCATAGGTATTGGCGATTATCCCGGCCACGGCGATCCGAATGGAATTCATGAACACCGTGATTGGCGCAGCGGCGAGCAGCAGAACGGCCTTGTGCCAGAGCGGGCCGCGATACAGGACGGCAAAGATGTAAGAGAACGACATGATCGGGAACAAGTACCGCAGCCCGGAACAGGCTTCGGCCACATGCAGCCGCATGACCCCCAGATCGATGATATTGCCTTCCAGATAGACCGGCACGGAGAACAACTGCAGCATCCAGACGCCAAGCTCGGACGACACCAGCTGAAGCCCGTTGGTCAATTTGAAATATATCACACCGGGCAGCGGCAGCATGTAGACCAGATGCAGTACGGGCGGCCAGAAATGCTTGCCCGTCTGCCAGCCGAAGCTCACCAGAAGCAGGCCGCCGACCCAAATGATGGTCGCATAGGCGACTAAATCGGAGATGCCCGAAAGCTTTCCCAGACCGCCGATAATCAGCGCCAGCGCGATCACTACCAAGCCAGGCCAGCGGTCGCGTTTGGCGCCGGGATCGGCGGGGTATTCCTTGAGCTGCCGTAAAAACAGCAGGCCTGACAGGATCGGGATAAGCGGGCCGTGGCTATATTCAGGGAGTGCCCACGCGGTCAGCAGAGCATCGAGCCCGTCACGGAAAAACAACGCGGCGGCGATCGTTGCAACGGCCAGCCAAAAGAGACCGGGATGCAGCCACCGGCGTGTGGCCGGAACGATTTCGGAGATCGACATAGACGTTTCCCGCTTACCAGTTTTTAATCGTCACCAATCCGCGATTGCATAGCAAAATCGCGGCTATATGCCTAGGGTGAAACTGGGAGCTAATTATGTCGATTCAAGGGCGATTGTTGCTCGCATCGTGGATCGGCGCGGCTGGAGGACGACACATTACCGATCTTGAGCAGGCTGCCCGGCACGAGATAGACAGTGTTGGATCGGACGCCTATCGCGCCGCCGCTGTGCGTCTTGGTCTGCCGACCGTATCACAGCGCGGTGCCCTAAATCAAAATCCACAAGATATTGGGTTTTGGCACCTTGTGGCCGAAGATTACCGCGCCCACGACAAGGCCTTTTTTGAGCAGGGCTTTTGGGCGCTTTTCGTCCACCGCTTCGGCAATTGGCGCATGGGCCAGCCCAAACTCATCCGGGCACCGGCGACTGTGCTGTACTGGATCTTCTTCAAACTCGTGGAATGGCTGGCGGGGATCTCGCTATGGTATCCCGTCCGCCTCGGCCGCCGGGTGCGCATTTGGCACCATTCCGGCATCGTTGTGTCGGCGCGCTATATCGGCGATGATGTGCAGTTGCGCCAAAACACCACGATGGGTGTGGCCCGAACCGATCGATTGGGTGAATTGCCGATCATCGAGGCAGGAGCCGATATCGGCGCCGGTGCTGTGATCGTGGGGCCGGTGCTGGTGGGGCAGGGGGCCCGCATCGCGGCTGGGGCTTTGGTCTTTATGGATGTGCCGCCGGGTGCCTTGGCGATTGGCAATCCGGCCCAGATCAAGGTGCGGCGGGACGTGAGCTCAGAAGCGGGAGAATAACCTTACCAAATATGTCTCGTCCGTAGTGGAGTGGCATCGCCGAGGCGCGCCCCCGCAGTGCAGCGATAGTGCTGCCAACTGCGCCGCCTAAAAGCCATAGAATGGCGGCGGCAAGGGCATAGAGGCGGCCATGATTTTTCACGAAATACATCCGCCAAGACGCATAGAGATAGGCTGGATGGCGGCGGCGCGTGCTTTGTCCGCTTTTGACCCCTGTCGCCTCGCCCTCGGTGTGAAGCGCGCGGGCTTCTGGGACATACCAGGTTTGCCAGCCCGCCAAACAGCAGCGGCGCATCAAATCGACCTCTTCATAATATAAAAAGTAATCGGGATCGAAAAAGTCCACCTCGCGCCAAGCGGCGAAGCGGGCCATCACTGCGGCGCCGGCGACCCAGTCAACCTCGCTGCTCTGCTTTGGGATTGGCAGTGCTACACGCCAGCGGTCAAATAGGCGGGTAATCGGCCCGAAATTGATCGCTGCCGCAAACGTCGAGGCCAAGCCTGGAAACCGAAAGGCCGCTGTTACAGGCTCCGGCTCGCCTGGTTTGCGGATCTCGGCCCCGGCCGCCCCAGCCTGTGGATGCGCTTCCAGGAAATCCGCAAGAATTTCCAACGTCTCATTTTCCAAAACCGCATCGGGGTTCAGCAAAAAGACATAATCAGGGGTCATTGGCGCAGCGGATAGGGTGTTCAACACCAAGTTGTTTCCGCGGCCAAAGCCATGGTTTTCCGCCTCCGCATGAAATGTAAGCCTGCCCTGCCAACCGCGCGCCTTTATCTCTTGGCGGATAAGCGCTGCGTCGCCGCCCGGTGAGGCGTTATCGACGAGGTGCACACTCACCTCATGGCCCCGATGCGCGCGCGTCAGCACGCTGCTCACGCCCTCAAGCGCCAGCATCGCCGTGCCGTAATTGACAATGATGACAGCGATTTTTGCCATATCAAACGCTCTTCGCGGCTACCTTTCGGGTCTAATAAGGCGCAAGGCGAGGCAAGGTCCAGCCGTCTGTTCGCCCACGTGTTTGAACAGTCTTTTTAGGAGGCGGAGACTTGCGCGAAAGCGGCACCTTATGACATTGGCCTCATAGAGAATTTGATGGAATGATTGTTAGTATGTGCATGAGGGCTTTCGATGGCGTCTGATCGAGTGGGCGCTGTTGTGATCGGACGCAATGAGGGCGCTCGTCTATTGGCTTGTCTAAGCTCACTCGCGCCGCAGGTCCGCACCATGATCTATGTCGACAGCGGCTCCAGCGATGGCAGCGTCAAAGCGGCTGAGGCGGCTGGGGCTTTGGTCGTCAATCTTGACTTGTCTAAGCCGTTCACTGCTGCGCGCGCGCGCAATGCCGGCTTGGCCCGTCTGCTGCAAGATAGCGCGCCCGATTATGTGCAATTCGTTGACGGCGATTGCGAGGTGCGCCCTGATTGGATCGCGCAGGCAGCGGCCTTTCTTGACAGCCATGCGGATGTCGCTGTCGTCCATGGTCGCCGCCGGGAACGCTTCCCCGATGCCACGCCTTATAATCGGATGTGTGATTGGGAATGGGACCGTCCCATAGGCGAGGCGCGCGCCTGCGGCGGCGATGCCCTGATGCGGGTCAGCGCCCTGCAAGAAATGGGCGGTTATAACCCTGCATTGATCGCAGGCGAAGAACCTGAGCTTTGCGTGCGGCTGCGTCAGGCCGGTTGGCGCATCTGGAATACAGGCGCTGAGATGACCCTGCATGACGCGGCGATAACCCGCTTTGGTCAGTTCTGGAAGCGTAGCGAGCGCGCTGGTCACGCCTATGCTGAAGGGGCGGCCTTGCACGGTGCACCGCCTGAACGCCATGGCGTGGAGGGCCGCAATCGCGCGCTCCTCTGGGGCGCGGCCTTGCCCCTCAGCTTGCTGGTTGCAGCCGTTGCCATACATCCCGCAGCTCTCTTAGCGGGCGCGATCTATCCCGCCCAGATATTGCGCGTGGCCCTGCGCGAACAGCGCGCTTCTCAGGCTGTTGGAATGGGCGTGGCCTGGCAGCGGGCGCTTTTTTTGACGATTTCGAAATTCGCCCAGGCCAAGGGTGTCTTGGGCTACTACCTCAACCGTCTCCGAGGCCGCCGCAGCGCGTTGATCGAATACAAATGAAGGGTTCAGGTGCTCCCATGCCGCCAGCTACGCCTCCTCTCACTCCCGCGTCCAGTCCTGATCCGCACAGCTATGTGCTGATCTCGCCTTGCCGCAACGAGGCAGAGTATATGCGCCGAACCCTCGATAGCGTTGTGGCGCAAAGCGTGCCTCCGGCGCTTTGGGTCGTGGTTGATGATGGCTCGACCGATGACACATCCCAGATACTGGCCGAGTATTGCGCCGCTCATTCGTGGATACGTGTCGTCGCCAAGCCTGACCGTGGTCACCGGGCGGTGGGTCCAGGTGTGATAGAAGCGTTTTACGCTGGTTTAGAGACGGTTTCAGTGTCTGAATTCAGCTATCTGTGCAAGCTTGATCTCGATCTTGATCTGCCGCCTCGCTATTTTGGAACCCTGATCGAGCGGATGCAGGCCGATCCGCGCATCGGCACCGCCTCAGGCAAACCTTACATGCGGGTTGGCGGCCAATTGGTCAGCGAGCGGCGCGGCGATGAGATGTCGGCCGGTATGACCAAGTTTTACCGGGTCGACTGTTTTGAAGAGATTGGCGGTTTCGTTCGTGAGGTGATGTGGGACGCGATCGATTGCCACAAGGCCCGGCAGCTTGGCTGGCGCGCCGTGAGCTGGGATCACCCCGATCTGAATTTTGAGCATCTGCGGCCCATGGGCTCAAGCCAGGCCGGCATCCATACAGGGCGCCGTCGGCATGGGTTTGGTCAGTATTTTATGGGCTCAGACCCGTTTTACTACGCGGCGACATGTGTCTTTCGGATGGCTGAACCGCCCTATGTGACGGGCGGGTTGTCAATGCTGTGGGGCTATGTGCGATCGGCGCTCAATAGAGAACGGCGTTATTCCGAGACCGATCCGGAGCTTGTGGCTTTCATACGTCGTTTCCAGCGCCGCGCCTTGATCGTTGGCAAAGCGCGGGCGGTGGCTGAAATAGAGGCCAAGATTGCGCCGCGCGGCGGCGGGGCCCGCGCGCCATGAGTTTACGCTACCGTGCGGATATAGACGGTCTGCGGGCGTTGGCAGTCTTGCTGGTGTTGATCTTTCATTTCGATTTGGCTGGCTTTGGCAGCGCCGGCTTTATCGGTGTGGACGTGTTTTTCGTGATCTCGGGTTTCTTGATCACCGCGATCATCCAAACCGAGCTTGCCGAAGACCGCTTTCGGCTTGGTCAGTTTCTCTATCGCCGCGTCCGCAGGCTCTATCCCGCGCTTTTGGCAACAATTTTGCTTACGCTGGCGGCGGGTTGGGTCTTGTTTCTACCGCATGAGTTTCGGGAATTGGCCACGCAAACCCTGTGGTCGCTGCTTTATACGATCAATTTCTATCTCTGGCAGAACTTGAACTATTTTGGCGTCCGGGCCGAAACCGCGCCGCTCTTGCATATGTGGTCACTGGCTGTGGAAGAGCAGTTCTATCTGATCTTCCCAATCGCAATGATGCTGGTCTACCGGTTTGCGCCACGACTGCTTTTTGCAGCTGTGATTGCCGCCACGCTGCTCTCGTTTGTTTTTGGCCTCATTCTTAGTTTGTTGAAACCGGAAGCGGCCTTTTATCTTTTGCCCACTCGGGCCTGGGAGTTGTTGGCGGGCGCCGTTCTGGCCATGGCTGTGCGCCGCTGGCAGCCAGGCGGAGCGTGGCTTGGCCTGATGGGACCGCTGGGTCTGGGGCTCATCGCGGCGGCGGTGCTGCTCTATGACCCCCTGACCCAGATCCCGGGCTCGTTTGCGCTGTTGCCGGTTCTGGGGGCGATGGCCGTGATTTTGGCTGGATTTGCCCCGAAAGGCGCTGTGTCACAGGCCGTGCCCCGTCTGTTGTCGCTCGGTCCGGTGGTCTGGGTCGGGCAGATCTCCTACCCGCTCTACCTCGTCCATTGGCCTATAAAGGTGTTTATGCAAACCCACCTTTTGGAGTTCAGCCTGGGGTGGCGGATTTTGGGTTTTGCTCTTTCGGTCGCAGTGGCGGCTGCGCTTTACTACGGGCTTGAGCGTCCCATTCGCGCGGGGCGCTGGATTGCCCGCCCACGAGTTTATCTTGGAACTGTTCTGGGCATGAGTTTGGCGCTTCTGGCGCTTTCAGCTGTTGTGCAGCGTGGCGATGGGCTGCCCGGCCGTTTCACAACGGACGTGGCTGAGATCATGGCCTATGCCGACGATTGGCCGGATGCCTATCGCCCTTGCGGTTATGTTGCCGATCGCCCCCTGCCTGAGGTCTGCACAATCGGCGCAGCGGGGCCATCGCCCCAGGTGCTCGTTATCGGCGACAGTCACGCGCTTGCTTTTGCCGGTGCCATTGATGTCTGGCTGGAGGGGCGCGGCTTGGCGGGCCAATTGCTGTTCCATCACGGTTGTATGCCGGTTGAGGGCGCAGGGCGGGGGCCTTGTCCGGCGTATGCCGAGGCTGCCCTCGCCCAGGCGGTTGCCATGCCCGGGATCGAGGAAGTGGTGTTGGTCTCCATCTGGCGACAGGCGCTGCCCGGGGATGGCGCACCCTTCGCCGGGCGATGGGTGCCCGCCGATGAGGTCACGGACGTCTTCACAGACCACCTTTCGCGTAGTGTGGCGCGTCTGACAGAGGCAGATAAGCGCGTCACGATCATCGAGCCGTTCTTCGCCGCGTCCCGCTTTGTGCCGGAGACCTGGGCACGTAATATCGCCTTTGGCCGCGATTGGCCGGTCGCCACGCCGCGTGCAGAGCATGAGGCTGAATTTGCAGGCGTCCTGAGCGCGTTTGACGCCGTTGCAGGCCCATCGGTGCGGCGTGTGTCCCTGCTCGATCCCTTTTGCCAAGAGGGTGTCTGCCGGCCTGAGATCGCTGGCGTGCCGCTGTTCACAGACAACAATCACCTAGCATTTGCGCATTCGGCCCGCATCGCCGAGATCCTGGCCGAGCAAACGCCACCTTTTTGAGTGGGCCAATTTCATAGTGTAAAATCTGTCTTTATCGCAGAGTGTTGGGTCTAATTTCATCGCTGGCACCTTGTTGGAACAGGTAGGCCAGACGTTCTGCTTCTTTGGCGATGTTAAAGTCTTGCTCGACACGGGCGCGCCCTGCCGCGCCCATGCTCGCGCCGCCATCGGCGAGAGCGCCGAGCCGACGGATCGCCTGGGCTAGTGCCTCCGGATCCCCTGGTGGCACGAGAAACCCAAAATCGCCATCCTCCACCAATTCCGGCACCCCCGTGATACGGGTCGCGATCACTGGTATGCCGGCCGCTAAAGCCTCCATCAGCACGACGGGCACACCTTCCGCGAAGGACGGTAGGACGAATGCGCTGGCCGTGGCCAGCAGAGCGGCCACTTCGTCCTGGCTGAGATAGCCGGTGAAGTGGACGCGCTCGGCTAGGGGGGCGGCCATCGCCTCTAGAGGGCGCCGCTCTTTTCCGTCCCCCACGATGGTGAGCCGGATATCTGGGTCGTCAATCTGGGTCAGCGCCTCAATCAGCACACGCAGCCCTTTGACAGGTGCCAAGCGGCCGACAAAGACCAGATGCGTGCTTCCATCCTGAGGCAGCTCTCGCGGCCCACCGTAAAGTGCGGGCGTGACCCCGCAATGAATGATCTGCAGCCGCGGCCAATCCTCGGGGTCGCTGACCAGCATGGCCTGGCTGCGGGCATAATGGCTGATACAGGCGACAAAGCGTGCCTGGGCGATTTTTTCTCTGAGCCGCCAGCGCGTCGTCTCGCTGAGGTCTGCCGGGCCATGCAAGGTAAAGGAATAGTCAACCTCTGCCAGATCCGCGGCCAGCATTGAAACGTTGGCCGAAGGCCCGGCAAAGTGGTTGTGCAGATGGGTTATCTGTTCCTGCGCGATCCAACGCGCCAGGATGGTCGCTTCGGCAAAATAAAACAGCTGATAGAGCGCAGCCTTCAGGCCGGCACTGCGTAAGCTCCAAGCTCGGGCCAGCGTTTTGAAATACCGCCCAGGCCGCCGCAATGCCGTTGCTTGGGCACTAAGCAACGGCAGCAGCTGTTTCGCGGTCTGGAGCACGTAAAAGGTTGAGCGCGCTGCCTTTTGCTCAGCGGCGCCGCGATGATGTTCCGGCCCGGTGCGGCGTATCGAGGCGGTGCGCACATCCAAGCCTTGGGCGCGCAACGCCTCAATTTCACGCAGAATAAAGGTATGGGATACCGCCGGATACTCGCCTGTCAGATAGGCGACACGTAACGGCGTTTTCGTGTCTGAAGTCATCGATAGAGCCTGTTCAGGAGGTTTCCACAGCGCCGCGATCTGGCCTGTCAGGGTTGCGTAGGCGACCGAAGAAATCGTCTATCGCACTCGACCCCATCGCATCATCGGCACCGGCTGTTCCATCTTGTGGTCGCAGATCGCTAACCTGGTCTCTCGGTGTTTGATAGCGCGAATCCATGCTGGTACGCTGCGGCTGGTAGCGCAGGCCGAGAAAGCGAGGCACCCATTGGCCAGCGACCGTTTCAAGTGCTCCTCCGGTCAGCTCTAGCCCGGGCTCACCGCTGCTCATTGCCCCCATATTGGGAGTGGCAAATAGGTTGTTCTCATAGCTATAGAGCGCGAAATCTTCCAGGTCCCAGGTTTCATCCATGACCTGGCGTTGATGTTGTGGGCTGCGTTTTTGAATGAGAGTGTTGGAGTAAACCTCCACAGGTGCGGTCGGGTTCATTTGCCCCTCCGCGTTTTGTCCGTTCTGGCCCTGGATCATCGCCTGCCAGTCGATCGCCGCCGAAGGAACGTCGGGCATGATGATTATGTTGTTGCGCACGGTTTGCCCCGTAAATTGCAATGCGATGGCGGATATTGTGGTGGCGGTGCCGACAAGTAGGCATTTCTCCATCACGAGATTGGAGAGAAACCGTGGCCCGTTGCCATTTTCATCCCGCAAGCCCACGATGGTGAAGCCACCCTCCATAGCCGTTCGGCTGACGATACCGCGGCTGCCCGGTCGGGCATTGGTGTTCCAGCGCAGACAGGGCTGATCGGCCGGAACCTCAGCCAGACGCGTCCAGCCGTTTCGTGAAAACAGATCGCAGGCATCCATGTGGAAAAATCCCGTCCCGGCAATGCGCACGGGTCCATGGTCATTGCGGGTGCCGTCTTTGGGTCCCCCCCCTTGCAGCGCCTCAGGCATCTGAGAGATGTTCGAGCCCAAAACAGCTATAAAGCTGCCCATGTTCACGCCGGTATAGATGCCGTAATTCGCCCAATTGGTGATCGTGGAGTTGTTTAATGTAAAGGCACTGGCATCTGGGTTGTCTGGGTCGTCAATCAGCCACAATGCCGTGTCGAAACCGCTGAATAGGCAATCATTGATCAAGACCATGCGTTGATTGCCGTGAAAGCTGCGGATGCCGTTGAGGCGCCGGCCGCCGACCGCGCCGGTCTCGGTTGCGGCGTTCCAAGGGCCCTGCAGATCCAGGCCTGAAAAGACCACGTCATCGTTGAAGTTGCCGGCGACGTCAAAGACCATTTCTCCGCCGATTAAGTCTATGACCGGCGGGGGCCCTTCGCCGAAGGCTCCAATATGCAGGCTGCCGTTTTGCCAGGTCAGGCGCTGTGTTTGCGTTCTCGTATAGCGAAAGCCACGGCGGATCAGCAGCCGCGACACACCGGTTGGCCCGGCGGGCGCCGCCGTGAAGGCCTGGTCCCAGTCGCGCACCACGCGGGCTTGCGGATACTTCTCGGGGTCCCCTGCGCCGGTCGGGTCGAGCAAAACCGTACGATCGCCGGCAAAAACCCGGGTCGGATCGTCAACCGAGACACGCAAAACGTCTTCGCCGATCAGCCCGTCCGGACCATGCACTGTGCACCGCACATCGTAGCGACCGGCGCGCTGAAAAACATGCGCGACTTCTTTCCCGTGGGCGGTGTTAAGGTTGTTGTGGGCGCGGGGCAGGTTGACCACCTTATCGGACGCGGCCCCCGTATCCCCAAAATCCCACGCATAGCGCAGCTGGTGGTAGCTAGGATCATAGCGGGTGACATCGCGGCTTTCAGCGACACCTTCTTGCTGGACAGAGGCCCGAAAGAAGATCGCGTCCGGCGCAACCAGGTGGTGGCTGCGCCTTAGGATTGAAATTTGCACCTCGCCCGAGCCCATATCGGGCCTCCGAACCTCATTAAACTATCAAGTCTACTTTACCCCTGCAGAGTCTGGTGTCGACCACATCTTGCGATCAGATCGAAACCCCATTCGAGGTTGCCCGCACTCTCCCGCTGCCTCGATTGGCAACGCCTACGATGGCTGTCAGAGTGCCGTTCTCACCTTCATCATCAACGTAGACCTCCTTAAGGCCGTCAGTCGCGTTCGAGCCGTTGACTTGCCACTGGACGTCAAAGAGAACCTGATCGACCAGGCCCGAAACCGAGCCCAAGCTGACCACGCCCACGACGGTTGGGCTGCCGGCCGATGCAATTGTCTGGATCACTGGGTTCGCGATTGTCGGGGCCGCGACATTGGTGGCAGAGCCCACTTCGGTGTCATGGGCTCCCGCATTGGTCGTCGCGCCCCGCACATTGCCCTCGGCGTCGAAGGCGGGGATTAAGCCCGATGAGACCGCATCGATACCAGCAGCCGAGCCTGCAACCAGCTTGAAATCATCGCCTTCGGACAGAGTGTAATTCGGCAAGCTCGCTCCATTTCCTAGGCCTGGACCATAGATAAGATTGCCGTTTTGTGTCCATGCTGTGCCTGTCCATGGGTGGCCGCTGTCGTCTTCAAAGGTGGTCGCGTTATCCGTTGCTGGCTGAGTCGTCGTTTGGCGCAAGAAAATTGCACTGTTGAACCCTGTGAACGAGACACCCGTTTGAGACGCGGTGTCCGCGCCCTCGCCGTCCCGAAAATGCAAGCAATTAAAATCTGTGGTTGCGTTGAAATGATGCAGGTCATGGCGCACCAAAACGTTGTTGAAGCATCGCAAGCCCGCCAGACCCCAGACCGATACGAACCCCGAATAGGCCTGCTTGCCCCCGTCGAAGACGTTGCCATCGACCATGCAATTTCCCGGAACGCGCGCAGGCGCTCCGGCGCTCTGTGAGCCGTAGGACACAAAGTTTGCATCGCCGACAGCTCGGTTTCGCGAGATTGAAGCGTACCAAGAGCCATCGACTTCCGACGTGGTCCCTACCTGATGTAGACGAATGCATGGCTGCGTGGCGCTGTCGGGCGGAAGGATGGACCAGCCATTGGCCGAGCGCAGAAAGTTGTTCTCGATGCCAACGCGGCGCATGTTGTGAATGCGCAAGCAGCCGTGTTCCGCTGCGTTGCCAACTTGAGTTGTTTTGCCATCCGCCAGATTGAGTGCGAGCGGTTTTTGCGCAATCGCGTTGCCCGCCATGGCCGCGCTGATCGAGCCGCCAAAATGACCCAGAAGCCCGTAATCGTGCCAATTGGTAACGTCGCAATCGGTTGCCATGAAGTGCATGGTGCCCGCGTGGTAATTGGCCCCAAGACCTACATGGAAAAGTTGCAGTCCAGAGCCTTCGCAGCGGTGATAGGACACGCTCGGGCTCGCGGTGCTGCCGGTGTTGCTGCTGATCCATGAATTGAAATTCATGTAGCCGTTCGGCGCAGTCAGAGAGACCGGGTCCCAGCCACCTTCGGCACGTATGCCGTGGAAAATCCCGCGCGCGGAACCGTTAAGCCGAAAGGCCGTGTAATCGTCGTTCGGCCCGCCATTGCCACGCACGATCGGTTTGTTTGTTCCAGCGCCGCTGCGGGTGACATAGTACGTGCTTGCCCCGCCAAAACCGATATACGGGTTAGCCGAACCGGGCACCAAGAACACAGCATCGTCGGCCAAGGTGATCCGGTTAAGTGCCCCCCAAGCCTGATTGCGCAGCGCATCGAACTGCGCCTGATTGCTCACAGTCAGATCGACATCCCAAGCGATGGTGTCTGGGTCGCGCACCGTGACAGTCCGCGTGATCTGTGTGCTGTCGCCTCCAGCTTTCGCCATGACCACGGTTACCGTGTAGGTGCCGGGTGTGTCGTAGGTGTGCGCCACCGCCCAACCTCTGGCGTAATTAGCATTGTCGCTTAAGCCGCCACCAGTTTCGAAGACTGACCCAGGGTCGCCAAAATCATAGGCCACGCCAAGCTCGACATGGGCATCTGTCACCGACCAGCCAGAGATGCCTTGCACATAAAACTGCACGGCCTCACCAGCGATTGGGTCGCTTGGATGCTGAATGACGGTAAAGGCGCCGCCCTGGCCGTTGGCCGTGGGGAGGCTTTCCGTAGGGCTGCTTACACTGCTGCCAGGTACCGAACTATTGAAGACAAGATCGAAAGGCATATCAGGACTCCCCAAGGCTGATTGAGACGATGGAAAAACGGACAGGGGGATCGCCGTCATTGCCACCGATCAAGGCTGTGCGCGGGGTCTCGGCCCCGGTTTGGTCGCTTTCGAAGGCTTGAACCGATCCGTCCGTGCCGTGCACGATATGTGTTCCGTTTACGGCGCTGATGCCGGTCAATTGACCATAGGGCACAGCGCTGCCGAGGCAGGCGGCGACAGCCAAGACCTTGCCGCCCGCGACGGTGTTTACGCTGAGATCCTCCGACCAAGGATCACTCGGGGAAAATCCGGTGCGCTGTTGGGTGTCGACAACTGTGCTTGTCGCGCTTGGACCCCACAGAAAGACGGAAAGTCCCTTACTGGTATTGTCAGACAGTGTAACGACGACATCCCCTGTCAACACTGTTGAATTGACCTTATAGATTGCAGCCTCGGCCTGCCCCCCAGCATTGCTGGCAAGCTCAACTTCGGTTGCAGTGAGTCCATTGACCGTGACACTTTGGATGGGTCTGCCGGGAAACGCAGCGACAGCGATACCGATATAGATATCGCCTTCTCCGAGTGTTGCTGCGCTGATGGTGTAGGTGCCGCTGCTGCCCGCGGCACCATCCAGATGATGGGTCTCAATGAACGGCGCGATATCCGAGGCGATGACGGTGTTCACCGCAAAGCCCGCCGTGGTGTAGATGCTGGGTTGTGCGTTGCCGTTTGCGTCCGTGACGCTGATATGCACGTAGTAGGTGCCGTTCAATCCATCCGGTAGTGTCGCTGAGAATCCAGCGCCGGGCATTAAATTAGCGTAGTTGCCGCTGGCCGCCGTGGCCGCTCCAGTATGGTCTTGCCCGGCCAGGATTTGGCCTCGGCTCGGTTTGCTGGCGCTGCTGCTCAAGACCCATGCCAGATCCGCTGTTTCGCTCAGTTCAAAGCTAATCGGCTGCTCTGAGGCGGTCTGCGTCTCTAGCGCCAGTTCGGTGATCATCGGAGGCGTGATGTCGCCTGCGAGGGTGGAGAAGGTCGTACTGGGCGACCATGCCGGCGCCGGCCCGTTGGCATTTGTCGCCCGGGTTTGCACTAGATAAGATAAATTGGCACCCAGACCGGTCAGACTCTGAGGCAGGCTTGCGGGTTCTATGACGGTCCAGTTTTGCCCGCCATCTGCTGAATAGCGCAGGCCTCGGCTGATGAAAGGCGCGCCATTGTCGTCAGGGGCACCGCCAAACAAAACGCGGGCACTGGTCTCGGTGATTTGATCAATGCTCGGAGCGCTATATACATCCGGCGCGCCAGTCGTGGTGACGCTTTTGTTGGCGCTTTCTGGTCCGTTGCCTTGGGCGTTGCTGACAAAAACCGAGATCGCAGTTGCGATGCCATTCGTGAAAAGGTCATTTAGGGGGTAGTTCCCCGTATTCGCAGCGCCCAGACTGACAATTGTGCCGCCGATCCTGGCAAACAGACCGGTCAGTGCCGAGCCGCCATCCGCGGGTAAGGTTTGGATTGTTAGGATTGCGTCGCCGTCTGTTCCGGCATCGGCCACAGACCACCCGCTTGTGGTGAAGCTGCCGGGCAGGCCTGCGTTAGCGCTGAGGGTCACAGATGCCGTATAAACCGGGCCTTGGTTGCCAGCTGACACCCCACGTCGCACTGCCCCGGCGCCCATGCCGAGGGTGTTCAGATCGTTCGAGGTCGCGCCAAAGATATCGCTGCCGTTGAGTTGCCATTGAAAGGTAGCGCCGGCAGGCGCATTTGAGCCTGTGACCGTGAGGGTATCGCCAATGTTGGGCGCACTTTGGTTGATCGTGCCGGGCGTCAGATCGGGCACGGTAACGCTGGCCACATCAACGCGCACGGGGCGATAAACATCGCCGCTGATCTGGGTGAAGAGATCGTCGTTCACGTTAAGGTCGAGCTCTGGCAGGCTGTTCCAAATCGTGGTCGGAATGAGCTTTGTCTGCGCCATTAAATGTCTCCGATTGCTGTTACAGCGCTACCGCTGAATTGCCAATTGGCTCCCTCCGGGAGGGCGGTGACGACCGATCCAGAAAAGCCCCAGTTTTGCGCGGCCATTGGTGTGGTGGTGACGGACTTTGCCGAGCTCGTTGGGCCTGGCCCGAGAGCATTTACCGCCCGTAATTCGACGTTGGTTACTACGCCGTCAGTGAATTGGTCGAGCAACGTGTAAACCCCGGCGCTGCTGCTACCTGGGATCGCAGTCCACGCTCCACCATCGATACGAACTTGCACGACCTGCACAGGGCTGCCATTCGACCCGGGAAGTGTGAAAATTGTGATCAGCGCGTCGCCGCCTGTCGCCATGTCGCTGATCGCCCAACCGTTTGTACTGAAGGAAGCAGGCACATTGGCTTCGCTGGTGACGGTGATCGGACCACCGAATTGGCTTGGCAGGGCTCCAAAAATCACGTCAGCCCCGCAACGCTTCGGTGGCTCGCTATGGTGGTGGATGTTCGCATCTGCTGGCTCCTGCGTGCATATTCCGGCATCGCCCCGACCCGCAGATATCCTGCTTGCACAGGCCTATCCGATGGTCGATTGCCGGAAGATCTCATGGTGGGAAAAGACGTGCTGGTTGTCCGCCCGGCAGGTCAAGTTATGTGAATATTCTCCAAATAGTTTTAACATCGCCCTAATTTTCAGGTAGTAGTCGTGCAAGGATGGGTCGGGGCCTGGATGAGGCTGTGGTAATGTTCGATTTTAGTAGTGTGTCGCGAGAATCTGATGCGTTTGCAGGAGCAGATCGATCACCGATTTCTGTGACAGCGTCCTCGCGTTCAGCTTTGCTTGCAGACCTGGAAACGCGCCTGGCTGCCGACGATGGTTTTTGTCTGGCCACCCTTAATCTCGACCACCTTGTTAAAATCTGCCGGGATACGCAGTTTCGCCAAGCCTATGCTGCCCACAGCCATGTCACGGCTGACGGCAATCCAATCGTTTGGCTCTGCAGTGTGGCCGGCCAGAAAAACGTTGAGCTTATCCCCGGATCAGAGTTGATAGAGCCGGTCTTGCAGATGGCGGCGCGATGCGGTTTTCCGATCGCACTTTTCGGCTCAACTGCGCAAAGTCTGGCCAGAGCAGCTGCGGTTATGCAGGCTCGCCACCACGGTCTTAAGATTGCGGCGCAGATCGCTCCGCCAATGGCCTTCGACCCAGAAGGTGCAGACGCAGAGGCAGCTATCGAGGCTTTGGCTGGCTCCGAAGCGCGGCTCGTTTTCCTTGCGCTGGGTGCTCCTAAACAAGAGCGTTTCGCCATCTATGCCCACGAGCGCCTGCCGCAGGTTGGCTTTCTATCGATTGGAGCTGGTCTCGATTTCATCTCCGGCGCGCAGCAACGCGCCCCTAAACTCGTTCGCTTGCTGGCGCTTGAATGGCTGTGGCGTTTAGGCAAAAATCCCAAGCGCTTGTTGCGCCGCTATATCGATTGTTTCGCGATTTTGCCGCGGGCGACCCGCATGGCCCGTCACGCTCGCCTCAATAATACAGGTTCGTAATGCTTGTAGCCTTTGCTGTGCTTTTGAGTTGGCCGGTTGTAACGGTCCTTCTCTTTAGAATGCTTCCCTTCCGCGACGCCTTGATTTGGACGATCGTCGCAGGTTTTTTGTTTTTACCAAGCAGCGGTCAGGTATCTGTTGATTTGCCTTTGCTGCCGCCGCTGGACAAATGGCTTGTGCCGCCTGTTTCCGCAGCTCTGGTTGCGCTTATTCTGTTGACACGTCGCACCGCATCCCGGCGCCGCGATCAGCGGCAAGGCAAAACTGATAACCTAAGCGATGTCGTCGTTCTCAAGGGCTGGGTGCCTCGCTCTGGCGTCGCTCTTTTGCTTTTTGTGGCGATCGGTGCGGGCATCTTTGGCACCGCACTGACAAATGGTGACCCGGTTTCTTCCGGCGCGCGCTCTATGCCATCTCTCTCGCTATATGACGCCGCCGCTAATCTGTTGGTGACAGGCGTCTTTTTTCTGCCACTTCTGCTGGGACGCAAGTTTCTATCAGATGATAAAAGTCATGAGCGTCTGCTCTGGATTTTGTTCATCTCGGCCCTCATTTACACTCTGCCCGCGCTCTACGAAGTGCGGATGTCGCCGCAGATCAATCGAACCGTTTATGGCTTTTTCCCACATTCCTGGATTCAGCATATTCGGGGTGGTGGTTTTCGGCCTTTGGTATTTCTCGACCATGGTTTGTTACTGGGAATTCACTTTGCCTGTGCGTTGATTGCTGGCACAATCCTGTTCCGTCTTCGCCAAAGCGGTGAGCGCCTGCTGCTCGCTGTTGCCATACTTTGGCTACTTTTCGCACTGCTGCTGTCGAAAACGCTAGGCGCCTTTCTCATCGCTTTGGTGTTGATGCCCGTGGCCCTTCTTCTCGGTACACGGACACATCTGTTGGTTGCAGCCGTGATTGCTGGTCTCACACTGAGTTATCCAATTCTGCGTGGGGCCGATCTCATTCCGACCGACCAACTTGTGCAAACGGCGGCCGCAATTGACAGTGACCGCGCGGGCTCTCTGCAATTTCGCTTTGACAACGAAGATCTCTTGCTCGGTCGCGCCAACGAACGCCCTGTTTTTGGCTGGGGATGGTGGGCGCGCTCGCGTATTTTCAATGATCGCGGCGAGGATGATGTTGTCACCGACGGCAGTTGGATCATCATTATCGGGCAAACGGGCTGGTTCGGTTACATTGGGCAATTCGGTTTGCTTACGATCCCGATAATGCTGTTTTTCTTGCGGCGCAAACGCTACAAAGTGACCCTTGTGACATCGGGTCTGTGTCTGGTGCTAGCGGCCAACCTAATTGATTTACTGCCAAATTCGAGCCTCGTGCCGGTGTTGTATTTGACCGCCGGGGCACTCTTGGGTCGTTTGGAACAAACCAAATCCGCAGCCGCCGACGAGGCCGACGCCCACCCTGCCAGCGACTCACCTGAAGTGAGCCGGGTGGCGCCCGCCCAAGCCGCGGTCGAGGCTGATTTACAACACACGCGCTATAGCCGCTTTCGCGTGCGAAAGCGCGAAGCCGGTTAGGCAGCTGATGACAATCGTAGCAGCGTGTGGGCATACAAGAACAGGATCGCCAAGATAATGGTGAAATCCAGCGTAAGGTTGGCGTAACCGCGCCGCCAAGCAAAGCTTGCCGAAAGCCCGAATGCGAGCAGAGCACCTACGCCCATCCCCGCGATCATGCCGAACACATCATAGAAGTAGAAACCGGCGATTGTCCCAAGAATACCAGCCGCGGCCGAACAGAACATCACCGCAGCATGCAGTCGGCTGTTGCCTAGGGCTAAAAGGACTTCTTGGTAAGGCGCAGCCATAATCCGCAAAGCACCGTTCAAGGCCTGTATTGCCAGAATGCTGCCCGCGAGCGCATAGCGTGGGTCATAGAGAAAGTCGATCAATGGCTGCGCAATCATCGAAACCCCACAAAACCCGATTACGCAGACGGTTAAGAACCGGTTGCGGACCCTGTTGAGCATGGTAGGCAGGTCTTCAAGGTTCTCCCGAATTACCTTTGAAAAGGCCGGGAAGGCGACCGCTGCTAAAAGTTTAGCGATCAGATCCTCCAAAGCCCTAATCAGCGTGGTCGAGACCGCAAGGACCCCTAAAATATCCAGCGGTACAAGTGCACCGTGCACCGCAGTGATCCCGCGGCCGCCGATAAAGGTGAACATTGTGCTCAAAAGCACCCATTGACCAAATCCGATAATCTCGCGCACTGCAGCCCGCTCTAAAACGAAACGGTGCTTGAAGGGTGTAAGCAGCAAATGTGATAGCAAGGTTTTGAGAGCTGAAGCGGCTAAAGTGCCGATGACCAAGGCCCATACCGATTCAAGAACGATAGCAAAACCAATCATTAAGGCGATCGACAGAATTTGGCTGGCCAGAGTGATCAGCGTCTGCCGACCAAGCTCCATATTGCGGCTCGTAGTGGCCATCGAAATGGAATTAAATCCGTCGATGACGGCCATCAAGGACAGCACGCAGAGCACGACAAAAAGCTCAGGCTGACCGTAGGCCTGCGCCGCAGGCCAGGCCAAAGCGCATGCCAAAAGTGTCACAAATGCGCCGCGTAGAACCTGTATCGTCCAAGCGCTGGCGAGAAAATCAGTGTCTTCACCGCGGCTGCTGCGTATCACCGAATGCTTCGTGCCTAAATCGCTCATCAAAGAGACACCCAGCACAAAGACGAGCGCGAGCGACATCAGGCCAAACATCTCAGGTGCCAAAATCCGGGTCAGGATAAGGTTTGAGCCGAGCCGGAGCACGGCCTGCAGGCCGAAGCCGAAAAATGTCCAAGCGCCGCTGCGCAGGCTGGCGCCGCGCAGGCTCTGTTCTTGGAGAAGAGCGGTAAGACGTTGCCGCATTGCGGGCACTTTCGGCAATCAGGCGCGGTTGTAGATGTCCTCATAGCGGACAATGTCATCTTCACCCAGATAGCTGCCAGTTTGCACTTCGATCAAATACATCGGTAAATGACCAGGATTGGCCATTCTATGCACCGAGCCAAGTGGAATGTAGACGCTCTCATTCTCGGTTAAAAGTTGCTTGGTATCGCCCACAGTCACTTCAGCTGTGCCGGCGACAACGATCCAGTGTTCAGAGCGATGGTGGTGGCTCTGCAAGCTCAGAATCCCTCCAGGCTTGACCATTATGCGTTTCACCTGGAATCGATCCCCCAGACACAGCGTCTCATACCAGCCCCAGGGACGATGAAAGCGCGGATAGTCATCTGCCTGCGCGACGCTTTGCTCGCGTAGGGTTTCGACAACTGCTTTTATATCCTGAGCGCGAGACTTGTCGGCGACGAGAACCGCGTCGCGCATCGCTACGGCAATGATTCCGTCAAGGCCCAGTCCAACAAGTTGCATCGTATCATCCTCGGAGCGAAGATAGCTGTCGTGGCAGTCCAGGGTCAAAACTGGCCCATGGGTGACGGTGTCTTGCTCTCCGGCCTGCCAAAGCGCGTCCCAAGCGCCAAGATCTGACCAGGTACTTTGTAGGGGGACCGTTACAATTGGCTTGACATGCTCCATAATCGCGTAATCGAAGGATTTTGCCTGCACCGCCGTATATGCGTCGGCACCAAGGCGGAAAAAGCCAAGATCGTCGTTGCCAGCAGCCAAGGCTGCTTTGCAGGGTTCGAGCATCGTAGGCGCATGCGCCTCGAAGGCTCTGATCAGGGCCCCAACTTGCACCAGAAAAATCCCTGTATTCCAGAGATATCCGCCCTGCGCCAGCATCGCTTCCGCGGTCTCGGCATTGGGTTTTTCGCGAAAGCTCTTGAGCGGCACAATGCCATCATCGGGTGCCTCGGATGAGGCCAACTCTAAATAGCCGTAGCCAGTTTCAGGTCGAGTTGGCGGTACACCGAAGGTTACGAAATTGCCGGTTTGTGCAGCTTTCGCGCCGATTTCGACGGCTTTTTGAAAAGCTTTTGTATCGCTGATCAGATGATCAGACGGGGCGATCAGCAGTAGAGCGTCCGGCTCTGCTTCCAGCATCAGAGCCGCGGCTAAGATCGCAGGGGCGGTGTCGCGACCAACCGGTTCCACAACGACGCGCGCATCTTCTAAACCTGTCGCACGCGCCTGTTCGGTGGCCATGAAGCGGAACGCATCCCCTGTCATGATCAATGGGGCGGCAAAACCAGCATCCGCCATACGATCCAGTGTCATCTGGTAAAGTGATTTTTCAGAGACGAGTGGCGTGAATTGCTTTGGGTAGGACTTTCGGGATACCGGCCATAGTCGGGTTCCTGAGCCCCCGCACAAAACAATAGGATAGATCATAGCATAGCTTACTCGTGAGAATTGGTCATTTCGTCTATGAAAGACGCAGCCGTGTCGATTTGAGGGCTGTTATCAGGATTTGATGTGGCATGTTCAATAGACTGTCGACATTTCATGACCAATATTGGCTAGCCATACATCCTTACAGTTGCATATGGTACGTTAACGTCTTCACTCAAGAAACCTCAACGCCGGTCTCGGCACGGGTGTCGGCGATAAAAAGGCTGGATGTGTGGTGTGTTAGTGGAAGGGTCTGATTGTTGAAGATAGCTGTCATTGCACCGTTTTTTAACCGCGAAAACCTAGATGGATCGGTCTGGATCGACCATTTTGTGCGCGACGAAGGCTTTGCTTTTAAGCACGTGCCTCGGCAGACGCCGATGCCCAAATGGCATGACCGCAAGAGCAAATTGACACCACCTGTCGAATGGGTTCGCTATATTCGACAGGCTGCCGATGCCTTCAAAACCAAACCAGAAGTCGTCGTCTCGGTGTTCCCGCAGCTCGCCGCCTGTGCAGGTTTACTGGGGCGCTTCAACCCTGACACGAAAGTGCTCGCATGGATGTTCAATGTTGGCACTTGCCATAGCGGTTACCGACAATGGGTGTCGCGAATCGCTTTGTCCAATATTGATCGCTTTGTGGTGCACACCCGGCGCGAGATCAAAATCTACTCCGACTGGCTTGGCCTCCCCCAAGAACGGTTCGTGTTTGTGCCCTATCAATCACCTGAGATCGACCAGACAGTCCCCGAAGACGAAGAGGCGCCTTTCATCTCTGCCATGGGATCGGCCCACCGTGACTACCGCATGCTCGCCCGAATTCTGCACGACATCCAATTGCCGACCACAATCGCGTCCAGCCACGCCGCGCTTGACGGCATTGACCTGCCGGATTGCGTTCAAACACCGTTCGGCATCAGCAAACAAGAATGCCTCGAGATCACCCAGCGGGCCCGCGTGAATGTTATCCCGCTTTTGCCCAAACCCGCAGTGACAGCAGCAGGGCAGGTCACGCTGGTTGAGGCGATGTTTATGGGGAAGGTCCTCGTGGCGACGGAATACTACGGCGTCGAAGACTATCTGCAGCACGAAAAGACAGGTCTGTTGGTTAAGCCGCATGATGAAGAAGGGTTTAAAGCGGCTATACTCAGGCTATGGAATGATAAGGACCTGCGGGTTGAGCTTGCTGAGAACAGTCGTCGCTATGCGCGTGAACACTTCTCAGACCAAGCGGCAGGCCGGGCTCTTGAGCAACATCTCAAAGAGCTTCAACAGCCTTCTATCCAGGCTGGGGAGATTGCATGATCTTTACGCCCGCTCCGCTGACAGGGGCTTATTTAGTTGAGCTTGAGCGACGCGGCGATGCAAGGGGCTACTTTGCTCGTACTTTTTGTGCCGAGGAATTCGACGCCCACGGCCTAGCGACGCATTACGTTCAGGCAAATACATCGCTCTCTGCGGAGGCGGGCACCTTGCGCGGTTTGCATTACCAGCGTGCTCCAGCCGAAGAGAGCAAATTGGTGCGCTGTATCCAAGGTGCAATGTGGGATGTGATTGTAGATGTGCGCCCCGGTAGCCCGACCCGATTGCAAAGTTTCGCAGCAGAGCTCTCTGCCGAAAACAGTCGGCAAATGTACGTGCCAAAAGGCTTTGCCCACGGATTTATGACACTCCAGCCCAACACGATCGCCGCTTATATGGTCGACGCCGCGTATACGCCCGGCGTAGAAGAGGGCTTTCGCTATGATGATCCTGCGCTCGGAATTGATTGGCCGCGCGCCGCCTCGGTCGTCTCGGACAAAGACCGTACTTGGCCCCTGATAGAGACTGAATAGGACTTTAGAGACTAATGTTTATCGTTGACACCGCCCTGAAAAAGCGGGCCGCTGCTGACAATCCGATCCGTGTGGGCATGGTGGGTGTCGGCTTTATCGGCCGGGGATGCGTCAACCAGATCATCAATCAGGTGCCTGGGATGGACCTGGTGGCGATGGCCAATCGCACCCCCGCGCGCGCCGCTGATGCCCTGGCGGTGGCCGGCCGGCCCGGGGCGCTTGAGGCGGACAGCCAAGGGGCGTTGGATGACTCGATCCGCGCCGGTCAGCCGGTGGTCACATCCGATCCAATGCTGTTATGCGCCTCGGATCAGATCGACGTCATTTTGGAACTGACCGGGGCGATCACCTTCGGCGCTGAGGTCGCTTTGGCCGCCTTCGCCCATGGCAAGCATTTCGTCTCAATGAATGCGGAACTCGATGCCACGGCAGGCCCGATTATGCGCAAAAAAGCGAATGAGGCAGGCGTTATCTACACGATCTCGGATGGCGATCAGCCGGGCGTTCAGATGAACCTCTATCGCTTCGTTGAAACCATGGGCCTGCAGCCCCTGGTATGCGGCAACATCAAAGGGATGCTCGATCTCTACCGAACGCCCGAAACGCAAAGGGGATTTGCGGCCCAATGGGGCCAAACACCCGAAATGGTCACGAGCTTCGCTGATGGCACTAAGATCGCCTTTGAACAAGCGATCGTGGCCAACGCGACAGGCATGTGTGTGGCCGAACGCGGGATGAGTGGGCCCGAGCATAAGGGCCAGATCGACGGGTTGGTGGACTTTTATGATGTTGACAAGCTCAAGGCGCTGGGCGGGGTGGTTGATTATGCCTTAGGCAGCACACCCAGCCCGGGAGTCTATGTCTTCGCGGCCCAGGACGATGAGCGCCATCATATCTATCTTGACTACGCCAAGCTGGGAAAAGGGCCACTTTACTCGTTTTATATCCCCTATCACCTCTATCATTTCGAAGTGCCGATCTCGATCGCGCGGGCGGTCGATTTCAACGACACCGTGCTGGCCACCGAAGGTCCGATCCGGGTCGAGGTGGCCGCCACCGCCAAGCGCGATCTCAAGGTCGGCGAAGTGATCGATGGGCTGGGTGGGTTCATGACCTACGGCGAATGTGAAAATGCCTGGATATGTGCCGATGAAAATCTGCTGCCGATGGGGATCGCCGAGGGCTGCAAATTGATCCGTGATGTCCCCAAGGACCAGGCCATTCGTTATGGCGATGTCGAGGTTCCCGACGGACGGCTGATCGATGCCTTGCGCGTCGAGCAAGACGCGGCCTTTGCACCGGCCGTCCCGTGATGTGACGGGTCAAGAAATCTGTAGGATCTGACGGGCCCGGGCGCGTGCCTCTTGGCGTCTGTGGGGTGGAATTGCAACGTAGTTCAGCGTGCGTCTGGGATATTGATGGCTGTCGAGAAAGGCCTCAAGCGGCATCGGCTGACTGTCATGTCCCACACGATCGGGTGGGACAACATCGAAGCCGTGTCCCGTGAACCATGCGAACACGTCACGCGGGGCGGTGCCGAACTCACTCACTCGATCCCACACGCTTTCGAAAAAGATGATGGGCGCGCTGCGCGCGATAAGACTTGCTCCGCCCCTAAGCGCAGCGAGTTCTGCGCCTTGAATGTCCATCTTGATCACATCGAAGCTCTGGTCTGGGAAGAGCGTGTCGAGCCGCGACATCTCGACCTGGATGCATGTACTGTCGCCGGCCTGTTTGGTTTCTTCGGCGGACAAGGAGCTATAGCCGCCCTGGCCTGAGACGAAGAAATCGACATGCCCCTCGCTTTCGCCGACCGCAACATTGATGACGGTGCAATAGCCGTGGTTGCCACGTAGAAAGGCCGCTTTTTGGGGGTCGGCTTCGATCGCAACGATCTTCACGGTTCGGTTAGCACGGTGCACTTGGGAAAAGACCGATCCAAGATGCGCCCCGATGTCGAGAAACGCGCCATGATCCCGGCACAGCCCGGTGATCAGCTTGTCGGCGATAATGTCATTCGCAACTTGGCCCGAGATTTCGGGGTTGGCGTGGGGAATGGTTCTGAGCCGATGGACACTGCGCAGCTTTAGCAAGAGCGTGCCAGCTTGGGATTTCAGGAGATGACGTTTCATGCATCCACCACGATCTGTCTCCTAAGCCAGGGCCAGGCCCTAAAGCGTGCGGTAGCGCACCCACTCGCCGGGATGGCTGCCGCGTCCGATACCAGGATCGTCCGAGCGGAATTTCATTTTTCCAGGTTCCACCGCGCGACCAATAAGCTTATCTACATGTTCTTTTTGCTGCCAGGTTGCCCAAGGGCGATGGCCGTCAGCCCACATTGCTTCTAGTCGTCGTTTATCGGCCAGATGATCACAGCAGGACCAAAAACCTTCATGAGTGTAGGCCATCAACTCTCCGGCCTCCATCAACTTGCGCAACGGGCCCTGTTCCCACATCACGGTGGCATCCGTGACATCGTCGATTAGATCGAAAACCCGCGGCTCAAGCACAAAAAATCCGCCATTGATCAGATTCTGCGCAGTATCAGGCTTTTCGATGAAATCGAGCACCCGTCCGCTCTCGTCAAACTTCAGGTGGCCGAATGTCGTATGTGGGTTGACGACCGTCATCGTGACCGCCCGGCCGTGGTTTTTATGGAAAGCCACTAAGCGGTCGATGTCCACGTTCGACAGCCCGTCCCCATACGTCATCATAAAGGTGCCGTCGCTCAGATAGGGCTCCAGCAACTGCAAACGGCCGCCGGTCATGGTCTCGACGCCGGTATCTATCAGATCGACCACCCAAGGCGGGTTCGGCACATCGAAATCGCCGTCAGAGTTTTCCTGGCCGTAGATCTCTCGCTTCGTGAAATCGATGCGCAGATTGCCCTCATACTGGCTGAGATCAGCGATGTAGCGCTTGATTGCCTCGCCCATATACCCAAGCGCCAGCACGAAATGGTAATGCCCATAAACCGAGTAGTGCTGCATAATGTGCCAAATAAGCGGTCTGCGCCCGATCTCGACCAAGGGCTTTGGCCGGATATTGGTTTCCTCGATTAGCCGCGAGCCCTTACCCCCTGCAAAAATTGCAACCTTCACTTCAAAAGCTCCTTAATCTACAACCGCTTATGGATATCATCCCAAGAAACGGCATCAATGAGGAATTTTGGCGCGGTTTTCGCGTCCCTTGCACAAACTGTTTCTGCAAGCTGTGCACGAGGCGTACGGCTTGCTTTCTGCGGTGCGGAAAAGGTAACCCTCGCAGAACGAATTTATTGAAAGATGGCACATGAGTCATTCCGTCGTAACGAGTGATCTTGAACACATTCACACAATGCTTGGCGCGAAAGCTAACGCTTTTGCCGGGCAGACCATCGTCATCACCGGTTGTGCGGGCTTCCTTGGTTTCTACATCACCCAATATTTTGTGCGTCTGGCAGAACGTCTCGATGTGAAACGGGTGATCGCGCTGGACACGTTCCTGCTCGATAGGCCGAAATGGCTCACCGAGTTGCAGGCCAGTCACCCGAACGTCCTGGATGTGCAAACCTTCGATATCTCCAAAAATGACCTGGCTGCCATACCCGGGGCCGTCGAGGCGGGCTTTGTCGTCCATGGCGCCTCCATCGCCTCGCCGACCTTTTACCGCAAATACCCTGTTGAAACGCTCGACGCCAACATTTGGGGCTTGCGATCTATTCTGGATCTCTACCGGGGACGGGACATGCTTAAGGGGTTGTTGTTCTTTTCTTCCTCTGAGATTTACGGCGACCCTGATCCGGCAGCGATCCCCACGCCGGAGACTTATCGCGGTAATGTATCGTGCCACGGGCCGCGGGCTTGCTATGATGAAAGTAAGCGGTTTGGTGAGACAATGGCGTGGGTCTATGCTGAACAATTTGGCATGCCGATCACGGTGGCCCGGCCGTTCAACAACTACGGGCCCGGTATGCGGCTCGGCGACAAACGCTTGCCCGCCGATTTCGCCCTCGCCGTTACCGAGGGACGCGATCTGGTGATCCATTCCGACGGCACGCCAACACGCACCTTTTGTTACGTCGCTGATGCGGTGGCCGGCTATCTTCTGTGCTTGCTGCACGGGCGCTACGATTACTTCAATATCGGCATTGACCGGCCAGAGATCATGGTGCGCGAGCTGGCGGAAATCTACCGCAAAGCCGGGGCAGCCGTCTTTGGATACCAAGGCCAAGTGCATTACCAGCAGGCCGAGGATCCGGCCTATTTGGAAGACAATCCAAACCGCCGCTGCCCCGTTATCGACAAAGCGCGCGACGTGCTAGGATACACGCCCACCATTTTGGTGGAGGAGGGGATCGAACGCTATCTGCGCTACTTGCGCGAGGAAGGGTGAATTCGATGAAAATTGCCGTTGTTGGAACCGGCTACGTTGGGTTGGTCTCGGGTGTCTGCCTAGCGGCCAAGGGTCACGATGTCACTTGCGTTGATCTCAACCCCGATATTGTCACGCGCCTGAACCGAGCTGAACCCACGATCCATGAGCGTGGCCTGCCAGAGCTTTTGGCACAGGTCCACTCAGCGGACAACTTTCGCGCCACCACCGATCTGGCCAAAGCGCTGGTCGGGGCCGAGGCGGTTCTGCTGGCCGTGGGCACCCCGTCCGAGAACGGCATCATCGATCTGACATATATCCGCGCCGCCGCTGCTGAGATTGGCACAATTTTGCGGAATAGAAACGAATTCCTCTCAGTGATCGTGAAATCGACAGTGATCCCGGGGACCACCGACACGGAGGTGCGCGCAGCCATCGAAACCGCCTCCGGCAAAAACCTAGGCGAAGGCTTTGGCCTCGGGATGAACCCGGAATTTCTGCGCGAAGGTGAGGCGATTGAGGATTTCATGGAGCCGGACCGCATCGTGTTCGGCCATGAAGACAGCCGCACACTTGATTGCCTGCGCCGGCTTTACGCGCCGTGGAAGGTCGACAAGCCCGAGGTAAACACGCGCACGGCCGAGATGATCAAATATGCCAATAACTGCCTGCTGGCGACGCAGATATCGGCGGTAAACGAGATCGCTAATCTAGCCGCCGCGGTGGGCGGAATTGACATCATGGATGTGATGGCCGGCGTGCATATGGACAAGCGCTGGAACCCAATCCTGGGGCAGGACGGGCAGCGCGCAAACCCCAAGATCCTAACCTATCTCATCCCGGGTTGCGGCTTTGGCGGCTCGTGTTTTCCCAAGGATGTGCAGGCGCTGCGCAGCCAGGGCGAGGCGGTCGGCCTGAAGATGGACATGCTCAACGCGGTGCTTTCGGTCAATGCCGAACAGCCCAGCCAGGTCACCCGCATTATAGAGATGGAAGCCGGTGACCTTGAGGGGCGGCGTGTGCTGCTTTTGGGTCTGGCTTTCAAACCGGATACCGACGATGTGCGCGAGAGCGCTTCACTAGCAATAGCCGCTGATCTTTTGGCGGCTGGCGCAGAGGTGGTGGCCCATGATCCGATCGCTACGAAATTTTTCGTCAAAGCCTTTGGCGAAGACGCCGCCCGCATCACCTTCACCGAGGATTGGAAAGCGGCCCTGGCCAGCGCAGAGATTATCATCATCGCCACGAGGTGGGATGAATACAGCGCCGTGGCCGGTGCGGCCGGGGGCAATCAGATCATCTTCGATGCCCGGCGAATGCTAGTGCCCAGCGATGTGGCCCCAGCGCATTATCTGACGGTGGGCCGTCGCCAATCGCTGGCGGCGCAGTAGCGAGCGGCGCCATGGTCAGCGTTGACACCACCCCGCCTGCCGGGGCCCAGGAGCGGCCGCATCTTGCGGAATTGGACGGCTTCCGCGCGTTCTCGATCCTGGCAGTTTTGGCGGCGCATATGCTGCCGCTGGGCCCTTCGGGTTGGCTACTCAACAGTGCCTCAGGGCATATGGGCATGAGTGTCTTTTTCTGCCTTTCAGGCTTTCTAATTACCAGTTTTCTTTGGAATAGGCCCGATATTCCCGCCTTTCTCATTCGCCGTTTCGCCCGGATCGTACCCTCAATCTTGCTTGTCTCTGTGGTGTTTTGCATCGTTCTATCGAACCGGCCTGACAGCTTTATGGCTGTCAATCTCTACTATATCAACTATGCCGATGAGATGGTCATTCCGGAGCTTAGCCCGCTTTGGTCCGTAGCCTTAGAGATGCAGTTCTATGTGACCATTGCGCTGATCGTGCTCGCCTTCGGGCGGCGTGGCTTTTGGCTCATCCCGATCTTTGCGCTGCTGGTCACAGGCAACCGCATTGCAACCGACACGTTCTCCGGTATTCAGACTCATATTCGCATCGACGAAATCTTGTCGGGATGCCTGCTGGCCTTGATTTGGGTGAACCAGGATCAGTCTTGGGCCAAGCGGGCCGGGCGCGTGATGGCTATGGGTCTATATCCCTTCATCGTGCTTTGGGCGTTGTCTTGTTGGCCACATATGCATGAGCTCGGCTTTCTCCGGCCCTATTTGTGCGCTGCAATGGTTGGTGGCGTTTTGTTTTCAACCGCTGGCTGGCTGCATAATCTTCTATCGCACCGTGTACTACGCTACATCGCGGCGATCTCGTTTGCGCTCTATGTGTGGCATTCGCCGTTCCGATTTGGCTGGTTCGACCCCGAAAGCACGGTCCAGAAATACCTGATTGCTCGGCCAATCGGTCTGGCGGCAACCTTTGCCATCGCCCATTTCTCAACCTTTTACTATGAGCGGGTGATCAATGATTGGGCCCGGCGCTGGACGTCGGGCGCCCGCGCACGCCATTCAGCGCATTCAGAGACTTAGGACTCATGACACGCAGTGTTCTTTTGACGGGCGGGGCGGGCTATATCAGCACGCACACCTATCTGGCGTTCTGTGAGGCAGGCTATCGGCCGGTTATCCTCGACAGTTTCGCCAATGCCAAAGGTGATGTTCCCGAGCGCCTCGAGGCCATCACCGGGAAAACGGTGCCGGTGATCCGGGGGGATGTGCGTGACGAGGCCTGCCTCGCCCGCGCCTTTGCTGCGCATCACTTTGCCGCGATGGTGCATTTCGCGGCGCCCAAATCTGTCGCTCACAGCGTCGCCCGCCGTCCCGGCGAAGTGCCCATCTAGTGTGCCCGCACCGACCGTGCCGCGCAGGTGCTTGGGTTTCAGACCCAAAAGAGTCTGGATGAAATTTGTCAGAGCAGTTGGCATTGGACTTTTAGGAACCAGGCATGGTCGCCAGCCCCTTTAAAGCCTACGGAATTCGCGGCCGGATCGGCGAAAATCTGGATGAAGATCTGGCCTACCGGTTGGGCCGTGCAGTGAGCCAGCGGATGCAGCCGGGTCGGGTGGTTGCTGGGCGCGATACCCGTGAAAGGTCAGCCGGGCTGCAAGATGCGTTGATGCGTGGCCTTGCGGATGGGGGCAGCGATGTCTTCGACATTGGGCTGTGCGGCACCGAAGAGGTCTATTTCGACACAGATCATCTGCGGGCAGGGGCAGGGGTCATGGTGTCGGCCTCGCACAACCCGATCGATTATAACGGCATGAAGCTGGTTGGTGCTGAGGCCTGGCCGTTGCCCGATGCCGTGTTTTCGAGATTGAGGCCTTGAGCCTTGGCGATCTGCCCGACAGCCGAGCCGTGGCCCCAGGCCAGATAAGCCGTCGCGACACAAGGCCAGCCTATGTTAGCAACCTCACTGATCTGATCGATGCACCATCGCTGCCTTAGGCACATCTTGTGGCCAATGCAGGCAATGGCTGTGCTGAACCAACATTTGATGCCGTTTTCGACGTTTTAGTGGCCAAGGGCGCACCGCTCCGCGTCACTCGTTTACACCATGCGCCAGACAGTCGCTTTCCCAACGGTATTCCCAATCCACTTCCGACAGAGAACCAGCCCGTTACCTCAGAAGCCTTGCGTGCCGACGTGGCCGACATTGGGTAGGCATGGGATGGTGATTTCGACCGCTGATTTTTCTTTGACGAAACCGGCAGTTTCGTACCGGGTGAATACATTGTTGGTGTGATTGCCCAAGCCGCTTTGACGCGTGAACCCGGTGCTCGTATCGTGCACGACCCTAGGGCTATCTGGAACACCCAGGCCAGAGTGGCCGCAGCTGGGGGCGAGGCGGTGCAATCGCGCACCGGGCTGCGCTGGTCAAAGCCGCCATGCGTGAGGCCAACGCTGTTTATGGCGGTGAAATGTCGGCACATCACTATTTTCGCGATTTCATGTTCTGCGACAGCGGGACGTTGCCTTGGCTTATGGTGCTCTCAGCACTCAGCCAAAGCGGCACAGGCCTGGCCGCCATGGTGCAGGATATGCGCGTCGCCTTTCCATCGTCGGGGGAGCTGAATTTCAGAGTTTCCGACCCGGAGCACATCAAGAAAACACTTGAGAATGAGCTGCAGCACGAAGCCCAAACAGTCGATCATTTTGACTGCCGGTCGATGGCATTCGACACGTGGAGGTTCAATTTGAGGGTGTCAAGCACAGAGCCGAGGCTCCGACTCAACCATTAGACCCGCGGCGATCGGTGGCTGT
>JBCDGN010000027.1:0-41401 GCA_038751255.1 Pseudomonadota bacterium | reverse complement strand
GGCTACAACCTGAGGGTCATCGTTGTTTCAGCAAAAGCTGTGATGTTGCGGGTACTTTCGAAACGGGGCCGTCAAAACGACAAACCACCTAGTTCCGCGACACTTGGTTCGTACCGGTCTGCAGTGCGAGCGTTGTGGGTGTTCGCTCAAAAATCGGGTGCTGTGCCAGTGTGAGCGCGAAAAGCGACGTGCCAATCACGAGCACCGAAACGGCGCCAGCGATCCGTGTCACATTATCGAATTGGAGACGGCGCAAGGTGTTGCCTGCCAGTCCTTGTTCTGCCCAGTTGCGCCCATAAATTGCGGCTACTCCAAGGGCTGACATAGCGACCGCCATACCAGCGGAAATTGCCACAACCATGAACACAGCTGGCCATAAGAGGTCATTGGCGAGGCCAAACAACATGACGAGCAAAGCTCCTGTACAAGGCACAGCACCGACGGCAACCGCAAGCCATCCGCCGCTTTTTTCAGAGCCATGCGACGCGCAAGCCGCACACCCGCCATGTCCATGAGCCCCGTGAACGTGGTGATGAGAATTTGTCTGGCGAGATTTGATCGCGGCGATGGCCTGCCAAAGCATCGCTGATCCGATCAGCACGATCAAAGCGTAGCTGATCAGTCGGATGGCGCGATAGTCGGAAGGCGCTGTCCCTGTGGTTTGTCGCACGACCAAATCAAGCAGGAGCACCACCATAAGCGCAGACAGAACATGGAAAGCAGCGATGCGAATGCCCATTTTAACCCCACGTCCAAGACTGCCGCCGGTCCCGACAAAATAGGAGATCACCACCGCTTTCCCGTGACCAGGTCCGAATGTGTGGAGAGCCCCATATCCAAAGGCGATAAAAAGGGCGAATGCGAGCGCCTTGACGGATCCTTCCTTCGAAATGCCCGCCATAGTTTCGGTAAAAAGCGCGTTGATCCAAACCTGTATGCGCGCCGACAGAGGCAGTTCATTGACACTACTCGCGACGATTTTGCCGGGCGCCCCAGCGGTGACAACATCATCCAACGCATAGATTGCCGGTACAGACCGAGTGCCATCGACCAGGAAAAGCTCATGCGCTGCAGGGCGCTCTTTAAGCGTGCCCGAAAGCCGCATCGGCTCAAAGTCCTGTCCGATCTTTAGACCTGTAGGATAAGACACATGGATGATCTGGTCAGGCGTTGGGGAAGGAGCGTGGATGCAAGCCCCCACCCAGGGCACGAGCAGAAACTCGACCACGCGCCCCTTGCGGGAGCTAAGTGGCAAAACATAACCGTCGACCGTCACAGTCTGGTCCAGCAATTGGGGCGTGGCTTCTCCTGCCTCCAAAAGTGCATCCACTGCGGAGACCGCTGAGCCGAAAGGATCGTAGCTTTCGAGTTCTTCGACCTGGTTTGTGGCCGCACCGTCACGAAGCTCCGTTACCCCAGACGGGGCGCCGATCTCGGGTGCGCCATTGCGCGCAGCATTTGCCGCTGCCAGATCATCCCATGTGACGAGGGGGTGCGGGGGCTCCGCAGAAATCGGCGACATCATGCTCAACAGGACGAAGACGGCGACCGGCAGCGACCACAAGCGCTGCCAATACTCCCAAACGGCATGCATCTCGGCCCTGGTGACTCGGTTCAGAGGCCGCGTTAGCTGACGCAGCGTCATCATGAGAGACATGATAGACTCCTCAAAATACGATCCTTCCCCGCAGCCCAAAGATAGCAATGTCTTCCCCACTATCGGCCAAGAGTGGGTTGGAGATAAACTGGACCGATGGTGTGATCTGCAGAGCAGGCGATACCGAAATACGGTAGAATGCCTCGGCTGTAAATTGCGTCTGGTCAAAGCCCTTGGCCTCCGCCCAGTTCAGTCCCAGCCCAGCAATATCGGTATTGCGACCGTACCACCCAATCCCGGTGCTGAGGGATCGCTCATAAAGCGCGGCATCTCCATCGGCCACGCCATAGCGAAAAAACGGCATCCATTGGTTGCCGAAGAACCAAGCTGCCGAAAACGCAGCACCTTTGTCGCCCTTCCGGGACCCATCATCCGCCGCATCGCTTTGCCAAAAGGTGATGTGCACATTGTCAAAATAGATCCGGTCGGGACCGCTGGTGAAGCCGATCTCAACACTCTTGAATGTCTCACCGGTATCGAAAACATCCAGGTTTGGATCAGACGGATCCGCATTCGCATCCGCTATACTGCCCACAACAAAGAAGTTTGGGCTGAGTTTCACGCCCCCTGCAAGGCCCAAACCCGGGTTCGGCGCATTGATGGTGGGATTGGTATTGAAAGCGAGGTTCTGGAACGAGGTATAGGGGCTCACAAGACCGTAGACGTCGAGAAAATCTGTGACGTCCAACTGGCCCAGTTGCAGGGTAAAGCGCCCCTGTGGGTCGCGGTAGGTATAGAACAGATTGGTAAGAGCCGTACCGATATCGGAAAACGCGGTGCCCGTGATGGATAGCGCGCCGTTGTCGAACCCGAAATCCTGTGGAGCCGGATCATTGCCATAGGCATGTCGATTTTCAATCTTGAAGGTCAGGCTGTTTGATCCGTTCGCGCCAATCGTCCCGAAGATCCTGGCGATCCCGCCAGAGGCGCGGTCTGCTCCGATATCATTGTCGGCCCACTGACCGAGCGAGAGGTAGTCAGCGCCAAACTTAAAGCCCTTCTCGGCCAAGCCATCGCGCCAGGCGTAAAGTCCCGGCAATGCCAAACGCGGAAAGTCGGATCGAAATTGTGGGTCGGTGACGCCGTCTCCCGGGGTGAGATCTGCCGCCGTGGACGATGGGCCGGAGAGACCCGTTTCCTGAGCCCCAATTGCGGTCGAAAATACCACAAAGGGCACTGCTCGTAAGAGAAACCTTATCATTTCAGGACTGGTTTCCTTGGCCTTTGTGCACATTGTTTCGAAGGGGACGCATAGCGATCTCACCGCGTGAAGAACTGATCGCGGAAGTCCTGCCGCAGGCGCAAGCGCTCTGGGTACTCTTGCAGAAACTGCTCTGGCGGCTTGCCTTCCCAGACCTGGGCGTAGACACGCATCTTGTTGCCGCCATAGATCTTGGCAAGATCCTCGTCGCTGTAGCCTCTCGCCCAAAGATCATCGGTGATCGCTGCCAGGATTTTGGCAAGTTCGCCATTTCCCGTGGCGCCCCGATTGAAAGCCTCGATCATATAGCCTCCATCATCATACATGGAGGCATTCGCCGTAGCGAAATCTACGACCAGTTTGGTCGAGAACATGTCATCCGTGGCCAAGCCAACATGGTCCACTCCGACAAGATTCACGTAGTAATCGATCATATCTGCCGCTTGCTCCGGGGATATGTCCTCGGGCCAGATACCGTCCAGCATCCATTCGGTGAATGTGGGAGAGACATAACCTCCAGATTCAGCGGCGCGGATTGCCTCATCGTCCGGGATCGCACGATAGCAACCGCGTGCGGTGCGTTCCGGTTCGTTGGCATAAAGACCTGCCGGCACCGAGTGCGTGTAGACATAAGGCACGCCGGGATAGTTCGCGTCCATATAGTCCATAGCATCATTGGCCGTCTTAGACCCGGTATGGCTGAGGTCCAGGAGGATGCCGAAACGCACCATCTCATCGATGACGGATTCACCCCAAGGCGTGAGGCCAATATCTTTGCCGTTATAGGCGGCCAATTGGCCAGATCCGGTGCGAAAGATATCGTTATAGGCCAAGATCATCGACTTCACGCCGATATCTTTCAACGTCGCCATCTTTTTCAAATCGCCATTTAAGATGGTCGCGGTCTGGCTATTCCAGATCACTGCCGTTTTGCCAAGCGCATGCGCGGCCTCGATGTCGCGTGTCTCATTCACGATGACATATTTGTCGGGCTGCTCAGCCATTGCCGCGCGGAAGTGATAGTGTTGATCCAGGAAGGTCTCAAATGACATATCAGCGGCAGCAAGCGTCATCTCATGCCCCGTGATCCCGTTTTCACGGGCACGATCGAAATACGTATGCAGTTGTTGGTACTCGGTCCAGCCGGTGCCATAGGGGCTTGCAAGCATGCCCAGAACCACCGTGTCATGGACAAACTGCACGGCTTTGTCAGAAGCAGGCCATCTCTTGCTTTCCTCGCTGGCTTGAATTGCTGGCGCAAGCCAGAGCGCCGCGACAGCCATAGCAGTGAGACATGTCTTCACGTCGAATCCTCCTCTGATCCAGAGCGCTCTGACAGCGCCTTCGTTTTTGATTGAACTGGCTACTCGTCTCGCCCAACACGCCGAGAGAGACCTTCGAGGTGCGACCGCTGTCTTAGCCGCCGCTGGTGACCACGCGCACGGGCAAATCACCGATGACCTGATCGAGGACGGTTCGCGGCGTCGCTCCGTATTGAGGAACCGAGTTGAGACCATTGCCGATCAATTGGACGATTTCGGGGGAGCCCGCGAATTTTGAATGGCTGTTTGTGCGCTCATCTTCGATCTCGGACAGATCAATCGCTGTCACTCCAATCTCGGCCAATTCCTCAGCATCCGCAGCACCGACCCGAGGCACCCCCCCCGCCAAACGGCGCGAGGCTCGCAGAGCAAAATCATCTTGCGACAGGAGCACAAAGAAACGGTCGAATGTTGTGTCTATCTCACCCATCTGCGAGCGGAACAGATCGATATCGATGTCGGGCGATGCCAGAACGACATTCCGCAGCTTCCCGGTGCGATTGAATTGCCCCTTCTGTGCCACGTCGACAATCGCTTCCATCGTCAGAAAACCGCCCATCGAGTGCGCGAAAAGATGATAGTCGCTCGCATTGGATCGACTGACGATCTCAGCGGCATCGATAAGAAGCGGGCGTGCGACCAGCGCACTGTTCAAGTCGTAGACATAGCGCGTCACTTTCCCAGCCGATGCCCAAGTGAAGAGAACAGGGATCCCTTCAAAGCCGCTATCCTGGACAAATTGCGCTGCGAGCATGATCGCTTCGCTCGTGGTGGTGTTGTAGCCATGGACAAAAAAAAGAATGTCACGGCTTCCCGCCGGTTGCCGACGTAACTCAGCGTCGATGGATGACACGAAAGCCGCTTCACTGGCGTAGATCGTGGGATCTACAATCGCGAATTCCGTCCTTGGATCCGGCGGCAGAGTTCTGGGGCGTTCGAGCGCGCCTGTTTCGTGTGTCGGCGGGATGGACACTTCGACAGAGGCAAGTCCAAGCTCATCGGCCCGCAGTTCCGAGAACAAAGCGCCGACGACTTCGGAGTCTTCTCTTGTGGTCGCAATGAAGACTTTGTGCAGTGTTGCGTCTGGAACTGAGCGCGTTGGAATCTTTGGATTATCGATCCCGATGAGCTCGGGTGGCGCTGCGCAGGCCGAAAGCCAAAGAGTTGCGCATGTGATCGCAATGAGGTGACGAAACAAGTCCTAGCTTTCCTTGGTAGCCCGAAGCAATTTCCTCTGAGGCCGTGTCATGCGGATGACAGCATGACCGCCCCAAACACAATCACTTTAACGGCAATGCATGCGCGGGCAAAACCCCTGTGCTGAACTGCGCGGCATTGGCGTCCGACCAATCTGTGCCATCCGCAGCGGAGGCCGAAAAGGGCTTTTGAGCCAAGGGTTCAAGTGAGTTCGCCTGTAGCGCGAATGTCGCGTGCATGGGCACCAAGCCATCAACCACATGGATTGCGTGCTCCGTTGGAGAAATGTCGATCCGCCCGGTGACGCGCACGGGTTCGTGCATCAACAAGGGTCGCGTATCAGCCGGGTAGCGAATGCGAACCATTTGGTTGGGATTTGGCGGCGGCATGTGACTGCACATACCACGCTCTGGAACGAGATAGGCAACTGCGTGTCCGTCGACGTCCAACGGCGCAGGGATAGCGAAACCGGTCATTGTCACAGTCACGCCATCGACGCGGGGATTGCCGGTCGTTGCAGCGGTTTTGCGACGGTCGGCAACGATCCACCGTTGAGAGATCAACCAATCTACGTCTATGCCAACATTGGCCAGACCTGCCTCAACGGACTTCAGCCGTATCTCGATACGGTCCCGTGGCTCGGGAGCGATATCCTCCGCCTGAAGACGCACGCGCAATCTAGCGATGGTTACCAGATCCATGAGTTGCTCGGGCGTGAGCGCCGCATACGGGTCGTCGAAACTCTGAACAGACTCGTCGATCAGGTCGGTCCAACCAATCGCCTGCATCGCCAAGCTCTGATGTGCGGTCGAGGCTGCAAAGAGCATGGCAGCGCCAACAAGCCATCGACGCCAGAGTGCTTCGTCAAACATCGCCCTTACTCCAAAGTGTTCATTCAAATCACATCGTCTTTCATGATAAGATCGATGCTGACCTCGTCGTCGGTGAGGATCGATGCATCGCCGTGCGAATTTCCAGTTACGAGAAGGACACTGGAATACTCGCCCGACGCGATCTGGCGTAGCGGGACTTCTTTGCAAGCATGCGGTTCACCGGTCTGATTGAGCAAAGCTGCAATGTCGTTCTCGGCCTTCTTAAGGGCCTCGACTCGATCCAATTCCCCCCGGCACTTCCAAAAATCTCGCCGATTTGTCAGTCGGCCGACCATGTTGAGACGGTCGACCGACGGAGCATTGCTCGTCAGTTAGACGCAGCGGCCTGGCAGGTCCGTACAGCATCCATCGCCGCCTTTGTGCCGGTCAGATCCACCGAAACCGTATTGCCATTCGCAACGGCAATATTCATCGTTTTCCCGTCCGCTAAAGCGGTCGCAAAATTGGGATTGTTGGCAACGAGGTAGCCGCCGTTATAGTCCCCGCTTGACGCGCCTACCCCGGTTCCCGAAAACGCTTGGCCGTCGACGTCGATGGCCAACTCCACTTGATCACCCGGGGGGACATCAGTCGGTTCCTTGGTATAAAGAGCGACAAAGCCGAATGGAAGCTCGTCGCCATCGCCCAACATGGCCGCTTCGGTGCCGAGGTGCACAACCGCATCGCCTTGGCTTTGCTCCATAAAGCATCCGCCAGTGGCTTCGTTGTAGAAGACATTCCAGCCTTCGACCTCACCTTTGGACTGGAATGGTTGTGCGACGGCGAGCGCAGCCATCAGGACTGCGAAAGCAGTTGTTACTAAAAACGATTTCATTGGTTTTCCCCCTTCTTTGATGTCTTTGCGACATAAACCGCGCCGATCGTTGCGATGGGCGCGATACCATAGGCGCTCTACCGAAGGAGCGCCTGTTGTTTGCTCACTCAAGCGTATTCTTATAGATCACGCCGTCTTTCATGATCAGCCGGATGGTCTCTGGGCTATCGGGCCGCGGCGGTGCGCCGAACCACTGATCCCCCGTGCCGACAACCGAGAAATCCTCCAGCGGGTTGCCGTCGATCAGCAGAATGTCAGCATAGGCGCCTTCCTCGATCACACCAAGCTTTCCCTCGGTGAAAGGGTTCATGAAGGGACCGGACATCTGAACAATCTCGCCACCAATTGAGGTGAGTGTCACCATCGACTGATAGGGACCGAAAAACTCGTTGTTGAGATGTTTTTCATAGGCGATTTGAATGTTGCACGCCTCGACGCTGCCGACACAATCGGTCTGAAACCCGCGCTTCACCGGACACTCTTTCATGTTCGGGATGTAATTTGCGAAAGTCGCCGAGGCTGATTTTGCCTTCGCCAGACTGGATGGTTGGTTCTTCACCGCCGGAATATCCAGAAGACCTGGATCGAAAGCGGTTAGGTTCGTTGTGATATAGAGACCCTTTTCGTTCATGATCTTGGCGATATCGCAGTCGAACGAGAAACCATGCTCGATGGATTTTACGCCCGCGTTGATCGCATTCATGATCGCCTCTTTGCGATAGGCGTGGGCCATCACATAGCTTTCGTATTCGTTCGCAACCTGAACCGCGGCCTCAATCTCTTCCGGCGCCCCTGCGAGCAATTGCCAGGGATCAAAAGCCGACACCACGCCCCCTGAAATCATGAACTTCAGTTGGGTTGCACCCATCCGAAAACTGTTGCGCCCGTATTTATAGACGTCCTCTGGACCGTAGATATCTTGGGCCATGTTGAGGCGATTGAAGTTGGACTCCGTACCCGGAGGCGAGGTGAACGTCGAAAAGTCTGCATGTCCCCCGCGTGTTCCAAGAAATGCCGCCGAAGGGTAGAAGCGCGGACCTGGGATTTGACCACTCTCGATCGCGCGGCGCAGACCGGCATTGGCCCCACCTGCATCGCGCACCGTGGTAAAGCCCTGCATTAGGTACATCTCAGCCATCTGCGTTGAATGGATGCCGAAATCTTCCCAGGTCGAGTTGGTCTCCATGGCCCCAATAGACGGTCCCATCAACGCCAAATGAGCATGCATTTCCATAAAGCCCGGCGACAATGTCCGACCGCCGCCGTCGATGACCGTCGCGTTGGGCGCTTCGATGGTCTCGGTTGAGACAGTTTTGATCAGGTTGCCTTCGACCAAGACCTGCGCGTTTTCGATCCGCGCCTCGTTTACACCATCAAATACATGGACATTGGTGAACAGCGTTTGTGGCAGTGGCGCGTCTTGTGCAAACCCCGCATGCGCCACAAATATACTCGCGATCACGGCACAAAATTTGCCGCTGACTGATTTGAAATGCATTGGCTCCCCTCCGACCAGAACGCGTTCTTGTCATTCTTTTGGGGACAAAGGAACAGATATTAACCGCGTTTGCCTGTCATTTAGGCGCTTTTAGAACAGATTCTTGACTCGATGTGACAGATTGGTGAAAGCAGCCACGCCGTAGCGTTGCACCAACGCAGCCAATAGTGTTCTCAATTGCGGCAGTTGCGGAGTATCTCCATGAGCAAGTCACTGCCGCTTGTCCATCTCAGTCTTTTGCGGCCCATTCTATCGGGTTTGCGGGATCGCGGCATTGACCCTCAGCAAGTTCTGGATGCCGCGGGTCTGACAGAAGAGGCCATCCGACGAGACGACACAACCGTCCATGTTATGGTGATCCACCAATTCCTTGAGCTTGCCGCAGACACAGTCGGAGATCAGGGCTTCTGCGCCAGCATCGGTGAGGGTTTTGATCCGGATGGGTGGCCCATGATTGCCCGGGCGTTGGAAGAGGCCTGCTCGCTGGCAGAGTTCCTGTCGATTTACGTCACCGGGGCAAATTCGGTGGCCTCCTCGGTCGTCGCCTATCTGAATGTTCGCGGAGCACACGCGATCTTCGGTGAATCCAGGCTTTTTCGTCCGACGATCCCACCCGCTCAAAATGATGGCTTTATGATTGGTTTGTCTCTGTCAATTTTGCGCCGCGCCTTAGGAGATCGTTTAGAGCCAAGTGAGGTCTCGCTTGTGGTCTGTGATCCCACGGCCCTGCCTCAGCATATGAAGGAGTTTCAGGCACTGCGCGGGGACAATATGGGCTTTCGTATTCAGTTTCCATCGGAGTGGCTGGCCTACTCCGTGGGAAAACACGCCAAAATGGACGTCCCGCTCCGCGCCCTGCCCGATCGTCTCAACCCTGATTTTCTGACCGGGTTCCGAATGCTGTTGGCGCAGTCGATTTCGCAAGGAGGAGTGACGGCGGAAAGCGCCACGACGCTTGTGTCTATGAGCCGTTCCAAACTGGCTCGGACGCTCAGGGCGCAAGGGACAACCATCACGAAAGAGATCGATGAGGCCAAACGCAGTTTCGCGGTGAACGCGCTCGCATCCAATGCCACAACTATTGAAGAGATCGCAGCACAACTGGGCTACACTGATCCAAGCAACTTTGCCCGATGGTTCAAGCGCATGAGCGGCGAAGCACCTTCGGTGTTTCGGCGGCGATGTAAAGAGGACATCAAACAGCCCGATCTCGCCTAGTGAATTCTCGCCCTAGTCAAGACTGTGCTTTTTCTCGGGCAGCCATCGATCAACCAGGACAAATGCCGTCAGGATATAGGCAAGCGCAAGACCGACCTGCCATAGCCGCGCCAACAACTTGACCTCTGCGCCATCCGAGATCGGACCAAGCGACCCGCCAACGAGGATCAGCACCGCGGTCAGAGCCGACCCAGCCAATGGATCGCCTGCGGCCGCCTGACCTGCAAAGAAGAGGCAAGCGGCAAAAACCAGCAAGATCGCCAATGGTAGAAAGGGCGCAATGACAAGGGCTTCGTAGATCAGTATCGCCGCGACACCGCCCAACACATTCGCGACCATCATCCCCTTCGCGACCACCGGGCCAGCGGCCGTGCTCGCCGCCAACTGGGTTGCGAGGATGGCGACAAAGATCAGGACCAGTGCTGCGCCGGACTCGATGGCAAAAAAGACAAGTGCGAAAGGAACGCTGACCAGACACATTCGCGCCAACCGCCGTTCTGGGTCAAACCCAGGCCCGTCTGGTTTTGTGTCCGTTCCAGGCGTTTGGCCTGCAGGAAACAAGGCGAAGGCGGCCCAGCCTGCGAGCATCGCAAGCCCCATGTTGATCAGCAGCCAGATCGAAATGAGACCGGCAAGGACTGTCGATACTTTACCGAGGAACGGCACCAGCAATGCTGCGAGCATCGCGAGCACAACGACCAAGACATTCGCTCCTCGAACGGCTGCGCGCAATGCCGCCCCAAGGCCCAGAGCGATACCAGTCAAAAAAACAATTGGATATGGCAGAAGAGCGGCGGTCAAAAGCCATGCGACCGCGAGCATGGCTGCCGACAGACCCAGCAATCGAAGGCCAACCAAGGCGGGCATGGGCGCTGGTGCCTGCACGAAGAGCGCCGCAAAAACAGCCGCGAGGTAGAAGACCGGCCAATCAAAAATCAAGCCCAGAGCAAAGACAGAGGCGGGCGCCAAACCCAATCGAAGGCCCAGATTGCATGCAGAAAGATCAGCTTCCCGCTGGTCAGACGCGATGTCTGATGGCGCCTCCACCATCATCTCAGTAGGCATAGCTGAGCCAGGAAACCGCGCGGATATAGGCCGCACCGAGAACATTTAAGAGGGGGTTATCGCCCGTGTAAACGATCACGTCTGCCTGACCGTTCACGAGAAAGAACACATCGTCCGTTACATCGCCATGGAGGTGTTCCGGAAGTACGGTCCTGATGGGAAAGCGTTGCGGATCGCGAAGCCAACCCGAAGAGCCGGGCGTCACAGGCAAACCATTGTCCGAAGTTCGGCTGCCACTTGCGGCCGCTCCGGTGATGCTTTGCACCTCACCTTCCAAAATGCGACCGGGATGCATGTCGAGGACAAGATCTACGCGATCCCCGAGCGCCATGTGACCCAAATTGTTCTCGGTCAGATAGGCTTCAATCCAGATATCGCGGACGTCGACAAAGGTCATCAAGGCTTGACCGGCTTTCGCTTGAGCACCTTCCGCTATCGCAAGATCGACAACGGCGCCATATGCCGGTGCGACCAGTTCGGTGTAGGACAGGTCGAGCTCCGCCTGAGCGAGATCAGCAAGTGCAGCGCGAACGCGTGGGTTGTCTGCACCTTCTGGGCCAAGGTTCTGGCGCGCGCGCTCTAGATCGGCCTCTGCGACTTCGACTTGCGCCTCTGCATCCGAGAGCCGTGTGCGCGCATCATCGGCCCGCGCAATCGGCACCAGGCCCTTCCGTTCCAGCTCAAACACGCGACCCGTTTGAAGTTGCATGTTTTCCAGATCCGCGCTGGCACGAACAAGCTGCGCCTGGGCACGCTCTACCTCCGCCGAACTGGCCCCCACGGCCTGGGTCGCGGCCTCAAGATCGGCTTGGGCGCGCGAGCGGGCAATTTCGAAGGGCCGGCCATCAATCCGCGCAAGCACCGTTCCCGCATCGACCAAAACACCGTTGGCGGCGGGGACTTCGGTGATCGGACCAGAGACCTGCGGGGTGATCGGGGTAACGATGGCCTTCACGCGCGCATTCGAAGTGAAGGGGGTCAGACGGTCTGCGAACAGATACCAGACAAACACCACCGCCGCCGCTGCCAAAACGATGCGAAAAAGCGATGTCATGGGTCCTCCTCCGATGGGTAAGGTGTTATTGCGGCGCGCCAGAGGAGACAAGGGCGATGCCCCAGAGTGAGGGGGGTGGACGATCAACAAGTGTTCTTACGCGGGCGTTGGCATGACGATCCATTGCCGCGGATGACAGCCAGTCTCGCGGACAGACCACTGTGCGATGTCACTATAAACGTTGTTGTTTGCGGGCTAGCTTGGTGTCGGCGCGGCCTGATCAAGCAAACCGGTTGTTTTAAGTTCGGCCCAGAACTCTGGCGGGATAGATGTCTCAGACCAAGACATCATGTCTTCGACCTCTTTGCCCCGTCGCGCTCCGATGACAACAGATTTCACGACCGGATGAGCCTGGCAAAACTGTATGGCGGCGGCAGGCATAGGAACACCGTGCCGATCACAGATTGCCCTTATGCGAGAGACCTTTTCACGGATGGCGTCTGGGGCGGGTGCATAATTCCAAGTGTCGCCGCCGACCAAGATGCCACTGTTATAGGGACCTCCAATCACGATGGACGTCCCTGCTTTCTCACAGGCCGGGAAGAGTTGGTTCAGCGGCTCTTGCTCTAGCAGGGTATATCTTCCCGCCAAAAGGAAGATATCCCAATCGCCTTGGTCAAGTGCGCGCATAGAGACATCAATCTCATTCACGCCGATGCCGATCCCAGAGACATCGCCAGAGCCGCGCAGCTCTTCGAGCGCACGATAGCCCCCGGTCATGGCGTCTTTGAAGTGTTTCGCTTCGTCGTCTGGGTCGGGATGTGTGAAAGATCCGATATCGTGCAGAAATAGGATATCAATGCGATCCAAACCCAGCCGCTGCAGGCTGTCCTCATATGATCGCATCACGCCGTCATAGCTGTAGTCATAGCTGTGGCGAAACGGCAGCGCGGCCGGCCAGCCGTGGTCGCCCGGAGTGTCCCAGGCGCCCTTGTTGAGCAAGCGACCCACTTTGGATGACAGGATCGTGTCGGGCCTTATGCGGATGGCATCGCCTGTGCGCCGTTCTGATAGACCAAACCCATAAAAGGGCGCTGTGTCAAAATAGGTAATGCCGCCCTCATGCGCGGCGCCAAACACGCCTTGGGCCTCTTGTGCTGAAACCTCAGCGAGCAAGCCACCTATGGGGGCGCAACCCAATCCCAGCGGAGGAAGTTCAATCATTGTCGTCTCTCGCCTACCAAACAAGCTGTTGAATATTGGCATATTAGTATACTGATGTCTCTAAGGGATTGCGGAATGCTACCATTTCAGGGATACTCAGTCCCCAAAACCGAAGAGAACCTGAATGAACAAGAGTATTCGCAAACGTCTATCCGGGCAGTCGATGTCGGATCAGGTCTTCGAAATTATCCTTGGGATGATTTTGAAGCTTGAACTGAAACCGCGATCGCATTTGTCTGAGGCACAGCTTGCGAAAGACCTTGGCGTCAGCCGGACACCCGTCCGTGAGGCTTTTCAAAAGCTGGAAGCGTTGGGATTTCTAGATATTGTTCCACAGCGGGGATCTTCGGTGGCCCCCATTCGTGCCTCGGCCTTTCGACGGTCACAATTCATGCGCGAAGCTTTTGAGTTGGCCCTTGTGCGACGGGCAACAGAACTCGAAGACAACTCCTCACTGTGCAAAGCGCTCGAACGCGAAATCAAGCTGCAGGAAGTGCTCTCAGACATCGGCGATGAGGCCACGTTTTTTGATTCTGACGAAGCCTTCCACGCGGCGATTGCCAAGCACTGTGGCCTTGAGGATGTGTGGCCAGAAGTCTTGCGCGCGAAGCTATACATGGATCGTTTTCGCTATGCGGTCTATTCGCAAAGAGAGACAAAAACGATCCTGGCGCAGCACAAAGATATCGCCGAAGCAATTTGCGACCGCAATACGACGAAGGCCTTGGATGCGATGACACTGCACCTTCGTCGTGCCAATCACTTGCTCGAAGACGCGGCAAAGTCTGAGCCTGAAATTTTTGAGATGGATGTTGACGGACTTCAATCGCACTGAATACCGCCATTTATATCAACCACTTCACCGTTGATGAAGCCAGCAGGCGCAGATGCCAGATAGGCGATTGTGCTGGCGACCTCATCTGGATCGCATAGTCTCCGCAACGGAATTGCCGCCACCAGTTGGACCTCATCCTGTGGGTTTTTAAACGCCGATGACATCATCTCTGACCGCACAAAGGCAGGCGCCACGGCATTGACGGAGATCCCTTTGGGTCCGAACTCTCGCGCGAGCGAAAAGGTCAGACCGATCATCGCCGATTTCGATAGGCTGTAGGCTGTGCCTGCCAAAAGCCCCCCTGATCGGCCAGCGAAAGAAGAGACGTTGATGATCCGGCCCCGCTTTGCGTCGATCATGCCAGGTATCAGCTTTTGGCTCATCAAGTAGGCGCTCTCGAAATTGAGCGTCATCGCATAGCGCAGGTCTTGGAGCGTAGTCTCAAGGAATTTCGAATGTGTCACGATGCCAGCATTGTTGATGAGAACGTCGATTGTGCCGTGGTCCTTTGTGATCTGCTGACAGCATTCAGAAAGGCTGGCCTCATCTCCTAGATCCGCAACGATCGGCGAGAACGCATCCCCATAGGAGTTGGCGAGGTCAGCTAGTCCACTTTCATTCACATCAACGCCAATGACCCTCGCGCCCTGATCGATCAATTGCTGTGTGAGCGCACGCCCAATTTCTCCTGCCGCGCCGGTTAAGACGGCTTTCTGCGCTGCTTCCATATTCCATGTCCCCTCGAGCGACACCAGACGGCAAAGCCACTATTGACATCGTAGTATACTACCATGTTATAGCTTGGCAAGATGTGGACTTCTTGCATTAGCGACCGGGAGGAAATCTAAAATGACGAGAAAATCGCTACTGACAGCAACCACTGCGGGGCTGATGCTTGGGCTACTTGCCGCCCAAGCTATCGCAGATTCTTCGACGCGTGTGGCTTTGGTTCCGGGAGGACCTCATCCGTATTTCGCCGCCTGGGAACAGGCTGGCGTGGATGCTGCCAAGGATTTCGGGCTTGGCGCTGCGGATTACCGCGTTCCCCAAAAGTGGGAACTCAGCATGCAGAACCAGATGCTTGAGAGCTTGGTGACCCAGGGCTACAACGCATTCTTGGTTTTCCCTGGAGATCCGGTTGGCACTGTCGCCATCGCAAACGAGCTTGCTGGCACGGGTGCGCCGGTCATGGCGCTTGCTGGCTGCTTGCAGGACCCCTCTGATGCCAAGTTCTGCATGGGAACGGACACTGGCAATTCGGCATATCTGGGGACCAAAGAACTGCTAGAAGTGCTTGGGCCAGACGCAAAGATCGCGCATTTCACAGGTTTCCTGGTCGATCCAAACACACAACTGCGCATTGATGCGGTCGAACAGGCCGCCGGAGAGGGCGGTGCGGAAGTCGTTCAAGTCATCGCCGATATTGATGCGCCAGAACCTGCTGAGGAAAAGATCAACGCCTACCTCGCGGCACATGCTGGTGAGATTGACGGCATTATCACCACGGCTTGGGTGCCCGCAGTTGTTGCGTCCAATGCGCTGCGCAAGCTTGGTGACAAGCGGATCAAGATGGTTGGGATCGACCATGATGAGGTCGTGATAAACGCAATCCGCGACGGGTATGTGCACGGCACCATGCTGCAAAATCCGTATGGTCAGGGGTATATCGGGTCCTTTGTGGCCGATCGCCTACGCTCCGGATGCACGGTCAAAGAGGACGCTCCGTTCAAGACCATCGCACTCACTGACAAGTTCATCGACAGCGGGACGGTGTTTGCCGGCATCGACGCGGTCGACAATTATGTCGGGTCCATGCAGACGATCACCGCAGAGCTCTTCGACGGTTTTGAAGACACCTATCTCGACTGCAGCTAAGTTGTAGGTAGCGGGGTGGGCGACCGCCCCGCATCTCTCTGCGGGTTAGGACACACATTCTCTAATGACGAATATCGAGCAGAAGAACGCGCCATCGCCCAGTGCGATGGGCGCTCAGCCGACTGCACGGCAAATGGGAGTGGTGCAGCGTTTTTTGTTGAGCAATGAGTTCGGGCTGATCGTTCTAATCGTGCTGTTTACGATTGTCTTCGCCTCGATCTCGCCGATGTTTCTGTCGAATTTCAGCCTTTATGCGATGGGCCGTACCGCAGCGGTCAACATCATGATCGGTTTTTCGATGATGGTGGTGATCATCACCGGAGGCCTCAACCTTGGTGTTGGGGCAATCGGGGTGTGTGGGGCGATGTTCAGCGGCTGGCTGATGCAGGCTGCCGGGTTTCATTGGGTTCCTGCGTGTTTCGGGGGTCTCACGCTCGGCGCAATGCTCGGAACCGCGAACGGTGTGATGATCGTGAAATCCGGGCTTCACAGCTTCATTATCACTTTGGCCACAATGAGCGTGATGTTTGGCGCGATGATCTTTATCACGCAAGCTGGGTCATTTCGTGAAATCTCTCCTGCGTTCTCGGCGCTCGGTCGCACCAAGATTTTGAACGTCCTGTCCCCGATGTTGCTGACCTCGGTCGTGATTGGCATCCTGCTTTGGGCGGCGTTTAAATATACCACGATTGGGCGCGAAATCCTGGCCGCTGGGGCAAATCCCAAAGCCGCGGAGCTTTCAGGCATCAGGGTCGATCGCATGGTGACGTATGCGCATGCACTTTCCGGAGTTCTCGCCGTTGTCGCGGGCCTGATGCTGGTGTCTCGAACCGGGGCTGCGATCCCCTCGATGGCGGGACAACTTGGACAGGATTGGCTCTTGCCCGCATTTCTAGGTCCGGTGCTCGGGGGCAACCTTCTGACAGGCGGTCGCATCTCAGTCTTGGGCACATTCCTCGGCGCATTCCTTGTCACGATGCTTACCACCGGCCTCTTGCTGATGCAGGTCGGCGCCTTTTGGGTGCAGACCTATCTGGGCCTTCTCCTTCTCCTAGCGGTGCTGCTGGACTTGGCGCGGCGCTCCTATCTCGCGCGGAACAAGTTGGTATGATGCAAAGCGCCATGAAAACCGACTGGTTCGGACCGTTCATCGTCTCGGTCGCTGCGATCATCATTGTCGGGCTGCTCAAACCGTCGTTCTTGACGCCGTTCAACATCCAGATTCTGCTCTTGGCAATATCGGTGAATGCGCTGGTGGCTTTTGCTCAGATGGTGATCATTGGGATCGGTCAGATGAACCTCTCTGTCGGGGCCATCGGGGGTCTGGCAGCGATTTCCTTTGCGGGCATGATGGAGGTTTGGGGGCTTCCTTGGCCCATTGCCAGCGTGTTGGCGTTGATGATTGGACTTTTGGCCGGGGTCTTGAATGGGGTGCTTGTGGCGCTGACCGGTGTATCGGCCTTCGTTATCACTTTGGCCACTTTATCCGTTTTCAAGGGCATCAATCTCGGGATCACTGAAGCGCAACCCTTCTATGAGATCCCCGAAACCGTGAAGTGGATCGGCAACGCCTCGGTCTTTGGGACGGTTCCTTTGCTCTTCATCCCCTTTGCTGTGACAACCGTCGTGCTCTGGTACTTTCTGTTTCGCCTTCCCCTTGGCCGGACGATCTTGGCGGTCGGTGGCAACACGCATGCCGCCGAACTGTCAGGGATTTCAGTTCCACAAGCCGAGATCGTGGCCCATGCTATCTCAGGTCTGCTGGCCGCGCTTGCAGGGATCATGCTGGTAGCGCGGTTGGAGCTTGGGCAACCCAGCATCGGCGATGACTGGCTGATTTTGAGCTTCGCAGCACCGGTGATCGGCGGCGCGGTTCTCACGGGCGGCCGTGTCAGCGTTGCCGGAACCTGCTTTGGCGTCGTGATAATCGCGATCATCACCCAGGTCCTGGTCCTCTTTAATATCGATCCATTCCTCGTTCAGGTGGTCCTAGGCCTCCTTATCCTTTGGGCTGTGGGCGTGAACCGACTGCGGGAAATTCGAGGTCAAAGACAGGTCGCAGGAGGTCCCGCATGACCGGCTTTACCTTTCAAGCGCGGGGCGTGACCAAGACCTTTCCAGGCGTCGTGGCATTGGATCAGGTGAACCTTTCCCTGATGCCTGGGTCAGTGCACGCGCTTCTGGGCGAAAACGGGGCGGGCAAGTCGACGCTGATCAAAATCATGACCGGAGTGCATCGCCATGATGCCGGGACGATGGATATCGATGGCGCTCCCTTTTCCCCGCATTCCACACGCGAGGCCATCGCCGCGGGCGTCGGTGTTGTCCACCAGGAACGAAATCTGATCCCGCAATTCTCAATCGCAGAGAACATCTTTCTCGAAACGCTCAGCGCCGATCCGTTCAAGCCCATCGACTACCCAAAGCTCTATCGGGACGCACAGGAATGGCTGGACTTGCTTGAAATCGATGCCGATCCTTCGGCCAAGGTCGAAGACCTCACCGTCGCTAAGATGCAGCTTGTGGAGATCGCAAAGGCTCTGGCGCTCAACTCGCGTATCCTGATGCTTGATGAACCGACGGCGTCGCTCACACAGCACGAGACAGAGCGTCTGTTTGGGATCGTAGGGCGCCTACGGGCAGACGGTGTCAGCCTCGTTTTCGTCAGCCATAAACTCGAGGAAGTGCAAGAGATTTGCGATCAGGTCACTGTCTTACGCGACGGACGCAACGCCTGCGAAAGCCAACCGCTGGCAGGGCTCGGTCGACAAGATATCGTGCGGCTGATGATCGGTCGCACGGAACAGATCCCAACCTGGGACCAGCGCGATTGCCGGGACCGCGATGTGGCGCTTGAACTGCGGCAGGTGACAACGAATGCAGGACACCAAGATGTCTCGCTCAACCTCCACCAGGGTGAGGTTTTGGGGCTCTATGGTCTTGTAGGGTCTGGCCGCACGGAATTGGCCAAAGCGATCATCGGGGCCGACAAAATCATCAGCGGCGCAGTGTTGGTCGACGGTTCAGAGCGCAGCATCTCTTCCGTAGCTGAGGCGCTGCACGAGAACCGGATCGGCTATGTCAGCGAGGATCGCAAAAGCGAAGGCCTCATCCTGATGCACAGCGTTCTTGAGAATGCGGGGATCACCGTTTGGCGACGACTGCAAAATGCGATCTGGGCTTTCACCGATCGCGCGGTTGAAAAAACCGTGTCGCCGGTGATCAAGAAGCTTGAGGTGCGCACCCCATCCTTGCAGCAAACCACAGGGAACTTGTCGGGTGGGAACCAGCAGAAGATCAGCGTCGCCAAGTGGTTGGCGGCGAATGTAAAAATCCTGATCGTCGATGAACCGACTGTCGGGGTCGACATCAAAACCAAAGCCTATGTCCACGAGCTTATCCGAGAGCTCGCAGATGCTGGCACCTCAGTTCTTTTGATCACCAGCGATATGCCAGAAATGGTGACCGTCGCAGACCGCATTTTGGTGATGGACGAATTTCAAATCCGAGGCGAAGTTATCAATGACCGCGACTATGATCGCGTCAGTCACGAGATCATGAAACACATTCATGGCGCGAGCGAGGTGGCCGCAGAATGACACGCTTTATTGATACGCATCACCATTTTTGGGATCCCACAGAAGCCGAATACCCGTGGATGACCGACGATTTGGCAGTGATCCGGCAAAAGTTCAGTCCGGATGATTTGCGCCCCTTGATCAACCAGGTGGGTGTAACAGACACGATCCTCGTTCAGACCCGCAGCAGCTATGAAGAGTCGCTAGAGTTCTTGGCGGCTGCCGAAGAGACAGACTTCATTCTTGGTGTCGTGGCTTGGGTGGAACTGACCTCTGAAACGGTCTCGGACGATCTACACCGATTGAAACAGAGCAAAGGCGGCTCTCATTTGGTCGGCATCCGCCATCAGGTCCATGATGAGGAAGACGCCGATTGGCTTCTCAGACCTGACGTGCAGCGCGGGCTGGCCGTCGTCGCAGAACATGATCTGACCTATGATTTGCTCTTGCGCCCGCGAGAGTTGCCAGCCGCGATCAAGGCCGTGAATGCCATGCCCAATGCGCGTTGGGTGCTCAACCACATCGCAAAGCCCGAGATCGCCTCTGGCGGATGGGAACCCTGGGCCAGCGATATACGTGCACTTGCCGAGGCCTCACCTAGCTGTTGGGTGAAGCTTTCGGGCATAGTGACCGAAGCGGATTGGGCCAACTGGGCCGCAGACGATCTGTCACCTTACGTCCAGCATGTCATTGATTGCTTTGGGACCGACCGTTGTATGGTGGGCTCTGATTGGCCGGTCTGCCTATTGGCCGCGCCTTATGACACCGTCATGGACACCATGCGGAACCTTCTTTCAGCGCTGCGCGAAGAAGAACGACAGCGCGTGCTGTCGGAGAACGCGATGACCGCTTACGGGATCGCGTTGCGGTGACCGGACCAATTGCGCATCCAATGAGCCGGATCACCGCAGAAAACACGGATGCGCGTCCGGTGCGGACCGCTGTTCTGCACTTTGGTTTGGGCGCGTTTCATCGCGCGCATCAGGCTTTCTACTTCAATCGACTGTTGCATCAGGAAAACCGTGACTGGGGCATCGCGTCGGTCAATCTACGCAGCCATGGGATCGTAGACACCATGGCAGCCCAAGAGTGCCAGTATCATCGGTGGCAGCGAGGACGCGAAATCGACAGCATCTCCGTCATCCGCTCAATCACCGGAACCTATCATCTGCCGAGCCAACGCGCGCAGGTCATGGCGCTTTTTGAAAGTGCTGGATTGCAAATAATTACGTTGACTGTCAGCGAGAAAGGCTATCATTACGATCCGACCGTTCAGGGCCTCGCCATAGACCATGCGGACATTCAGGCGGATTTGAAAGCGCCGCATCTCGCGACGACCTTGCCCGGCATTTTGGTCCAAGGATTAGAAGCGCGGCGGAAGGCCAAAGGCGGCCCAATTTCGTTGATAAGCTGCGACAACTATCGCGAAAACGGCCGCATCCTGCGCGCTGTCGTGAGCGGATACGCGCGCCAGATCGCCCCTGATCTGCTCCCTTGGCTGGAGCAGAATACAAAGTTCCTCTCAACGATGGTGGATGGGATCGTCCCGCGTGTGCGAGACCAAGACCGGGCCGCTCTCGCAGAAAAGATCGGCGCCAGCGACCAAGCGATGGTTGTCGCTGAGGATTATATGCGGTGGGTCATCGAAGATGACTTTGCAGGGGAACGTCCCCCGTTGGAAAGCGTCGGCGCTGAGCTTCTCTGTGATGTCGCGCGCTATGAAACGATGAAGCTTTTGCTGTTGAACGCACCGCATTCGGCCGCAGCATATCTGGGTCACAATGCCGGGCTCACCTATATAGACGAGGCCGTCTCTGAGATTGAAATAAATAGGTTTCTCGGTCGGCTGTTGCATCAAGAGCTCCTCCCGGTCGCCTCGCGCGGGGATGGGAAAGCGGAAGACTACGGTGCCTTGACGCTTGGACGCTTTGCCAACCCAAATATCCGCTACCCGACTTTGCAGGTGTCCGCGGATGGATCTTTGAAGATGCAAGAGCGCCTGTTTCCGGCGTTGCAGTGGCATCTCGAGCAGGGGCGCGTGCCAGAAGGCATTGCCCTGGTTCTTGCCGCTTGGATGCGGTTTCTGACAGGGCAGACCGATCAGGAAAAGCGCTATAGCGTGCCCGATCCGCAAGCAGATGCATTTGCCTTGTGCCTTGCAAAGGCAGACAGCGACTATGGGTTTGTGGATCAAGTCTTGGGCTTGAATGCTGTCTTCCCGAACGCCATCGCAAGCAATGACCGTTTGCGGGACCGTATCAAATACCACTTTGCCGGTTTGGCCGACCACGGAACGATAGGATGGCTGAGCCGCTTTCATGACAGCGACGGAAGGAGGCAGCCATGAGGGAAACCTGGCGCTGGTACGGGGCGACTGACGATCCCATCAAGTTGGACGAAATCCGCGAAACGGGTGTGCAAGGGGTTGTGACCTCTCTCTATCATGTGGATCCCGACACGGCCTGGAATGTGAAGGACGTTCAATCCCTCAAGGCTAAAATCGAGGCCGCCGACCTCACTTGGGATGTGGTCGAAAGCATCCCGGTTCCGAACTCAGTAAAGCTGGGCAATAGCGCGCGCGATGCAGGAATTGAGACCTTCTCAAACTCGCTCCGCGCCGTCGCTAGAGCTGGCATTCCAATGGTCTGCTACAATTTCATGCCGACATTTGATTGGACCCGCACAAGCATCAGCTGGTCCACGCGGACCGGCCTGGCCACACGTTTTGATTATGTGGGTTTCGCGGTCTACGATCTGTTTTTGCTCAAACGCCCGGGCGCTTCTGAGGATTATTCAGAAGAGGTGATTGCCGCAGCAGAAAGAGGCTTCAAAACATCATCTCCAGAAATGCTTGACGCCTTGGAAAGTGTCATCGTGACGGGCTTGCCGTCTTATCTGAACATAAAAAGCCCAGAGGACGTCTTGCGCCAAATTGCTCTCTTCGAAGGAATGGGACGAGAAGACATTGCGGCCAATCTCAGTTACTTTCTTCAGGCTGTGGGGCCGTTGGCCGATGAGCTTGGTGTGAACCTGGGCATTCATCCCGATGACCCGCCCTTCCCTGTATTTGGATTGCCAAGGATTGTCTCCAACGGAGACGATCTGCAAAGACTTCTCGACGCGCATGACTCTCCGCGGAACGGTCTGACCTTTTGCACAGGGTCTCTTGGCGCATCGCCCACCAATGACACGCTCGCTTTGTTCGAACGCTTTGCTTCACGGGTGAACTTTCTTCATTTGCGGAACGTCACGATCGATGGGGAGCGCTCTTTTTTCGAGGATGAGCATCTCGTGGGTCAAACCGATATGGTCGCCCTTTCCCGGGCGATCTTGCGCGAAGAGCGCAGACGAGAGGCAGAGGGACGGGCGGACGCGATCATTCCCATGCGCCCCGATCACGGGCAACTCAATCAGCGCGATGCCGATCTCGGATCTCCACATGGTTATTCCTATATCGGGCGACTGAAGGGCCTCGCAGAGCTTCGCGGCGTGGCGAAAGCGCTAGAGGCGCAGCTCGGCTAAGGGGCACAGCGCTATGGCCAAGATCAGACGAGTGGAGATGATGATGGTCGACCTTGCTCCAAAGGTCGAACGCACGGACGCCATCCAGGCCTTCGTCAGCCAAGAAACCCCGATCCTGCGGATCACCGACGCGGATGGGCAAACCGGCACTGGCTATAGCTACACCATCGGCACCGGTGGCCCAGCCATCTTGTCTTTGTTGGCCAAGACACTTGCACCACAGCTGATCGGTCGTGAGGCCGAAGAGATCGAAGGGATCTGGCGCGAACTCTTATTGGTCACTCATGCCACTGCCGTCGGCGCGATCACGTCGCTGGCACTCGCGACCATAGACACTGCACTTTGGGATTTGCGCTGCCGTAAAGCGGGACTGCCGCTTTGGCGCATGGCCGGAGGTGCACACACCAAGGTGCCGCTTTATTCGACCGAAGGCGGCTGGATGCATATCGCCACCGAGGACTTGGTAGCAGACGCCTTGGCGATGCAGGCGCGAGGGTTTTCCGGTGCAAAGGTCAAGATCGGCAAACCGTCTATTGCCGAGGATCGCGCACGACTTGCAGCAGTACGCGCTGCTGTGGGTGACGGATTTAAGCTGATGGTGGACGCAAACCAATCCTTCAGCCTCGCAGAAGCGCTTCGGCGTGCCGAGATGTTGGCGGACCTCGATATCCACTGGTTCGAAGAACCGTTGCCGGCAGACGATATCGGCGCCCATCGCACACTGTCACGGCAGTCGCGCGTGCCGATAGCGGTGGGGGAAAGCCTCTACAGCCTCAGTCAGTTCAAGGACTATTTGGACCAAGACGCGTGCTCCGTTGTGCAAGCGGATGTGGCACGGGTCGGCGGGATCACGCCTTGGCTGAAGATTGCGCATCTGGCCGAGGCCTTTAACGTCCCCATTTGCCCGCATTTTTTGATGGAGCTTCATGTCAGTCTCACCTGCGCTGTGCCAAACGCGCCAACGCTGGAATATATTCCGCAACTCGACAGCGTCACCAAAAGCCCGCTGATGATCGAAGATGGCCATGCGATCCCCCCCGATGCTCCGGGCATCGGGATCGATTGGGATTGGGAGGAGATTATTCTGCGGAAGGTTCCGAACCTCGATCATGTCATTGAGACATAGGCTAAGACAGGAGATCGCGCGATGCAGCGGATGGGGATGATCATCGGCATTCGACCGGAGAAAATCGAAGAGTACAAGAGGCTCCATGCAGACACCTGGCCCGGCGTTCTTAGGCAGATCGCAGACAGCAACATCCGCAATTTCTCGATCTTTTTGCGAGAGCCAGAGAACCTCCTCTTTGGATATTTCGAATATCAAGGGCATGACTTCGAGGCCGATATGGCCCGGATGGCAGAAGACCTCGAAACGCAAAACTGGTGGAAACTAACAGACCCCTGCCAAGAACCGCTTGCGTCACGCGCTGAGGGCGAACAGTGGTCCTTTATGGAGCAGGTGTTCCACTGTGATTGAGGCGCGACAAGAAGACGATTACCGCCGTTGACAAACCCTGAAAGTCCGCAACGTTTTGTCATCAGGGCGATCAGGCCCCGGGAGAACAGAAGGCACCCATCATGGTAGCGCCACTCAAACCAACCCAGAGATGGGCAAAGCGGCGAGCGACTGTGGCGCGTTGCGCTGCGCTTCTAGGGGTTGTTTTGCTCGCCAGTTGTGTTGGGACCGCGTATCGTGATGTCTCAGCGCCTATTGTGGCCAAGCAGGACTTTATAGCCGAGAAGTATCTCGGCCTCTGGTACGAGATCGCCCGCTTCCCAGTCATTTTCGAGCGCGGGTGCGTTGCAACGCAAGCCGAATACGGCGCGATTGACGCAGAGACCATCAGCGTGCGCAATCGCTGCGAGAAGGACCAGTTGGGGGGACCCGTAAGGCAAATCGAGGGAACTGCGAAAATCGTGGCCCCGGGCGAGCTAAAGGTTCGCTTTGACGGCGTGCCGTTTGTCGCCGGCGACTACTGGGTGCTTTGGGTGGATGACAGCTATGAAACGGCCGTTGTTGGTGTGCCATCGGGCAAAGCTGGGTGGATTTTGGCGCGGCAGCCGATGATCAGCCCCGCACGCCGCAGTGCCGCCGAAGCGGTTCTCAGCAGCGCTGGATACGACGTGTCGCAGCTTTATTCAGTGCCTCAACCTGAACAGTAGGTCGCTTGCGCTGCAAACCAGCCGGTACTGCCAACACGCGCCGATTGGGCTCCTCGCCCAAGTTCCCAATGAGTTATGTTATTTTCGCTCCAGTCGTCATATCGAGAGACTATGGAGAGCACTCAAAGCAGCACCACCGCCCGACGCCGCACCTTGGCGGCTGGAATTTCTGGAAACGTCATGGAGTGGTACGATTTCGCGGTCTATGGGTTTTTCGCACCCATCGTTGCGCGACTTTTTTTCCCCGATGACAACGCGGTTCTTTCTCTGGTCGCAGCCTACGGAGCCTTTGCTGCGGGTTTCTTAATGCGACCCCTCGGTGCAATCGTTTTTGGGCATATTGGTGATAGATACGGGCGCAAACGGGCGCTTTTGGTTTCCGTGTCCCTGATGGCGATCCCATCGCTTTGCATCAGCTTTTTACCGACGTATCAGGACATTGGCATCTGGGCCGGTGTGTTCCTTGTTTTGCTCAGAATGGCGCAAGGGATCGCGGTGGGCGGGGAATACACCACCTCGATTGTCTATCTTGCGGAAAGCGCTCCAAAAGGACGGCGGGGCTACTTCGCCAGTTGGGCGCTTTTTGGGGCGAATGCCGGCATCTTGCTGGGGTCCTTGGTTGGGGCTGGGTTGAGCGCGGCCTTTCCGGCAGATGTCTTACAGGACTGGGGCTGGCGGATTCCATTTTTCTGCGGAATTTTCGTGGCGATCACGTCTTACTTTATCCGGCGCGGGATCACAGTGGAGGCGCAAAGTAGGACGCTAAAGTTTCCTTTGGCCGAAGCGATCCGCCACCACTGGCAGCCTTTGTTGATTGTCATCTTCTTAAACTCTGGCTTCGCAGTTCTGCTGTATACCGGATATATCTATCTGGCGGGTTGGCTGGTCTCGGAAGTGGGTGAAACACATGCCGAGGCGATGACGATAAACTCGATTGGCATGTTTGCACTGATCCTGATGGTGCCCTTTTTCGCCATTCTGTCAGATCGGGTCGGCCGCAAGCCGCTGATGTTTGTTGGGTTCAGTGCGCTGGTGGTGCTGGCACACCCGTTGGCTTGGGCGATGTCTCATCCCGACCCAAGGATAATTCTCGCCGGGCAGTTGGTCTATTCGCTCTTTATGGCGCTTTTCATGGCACCTCTGCCCGCGACGCTGACCGAGCTTTTTCCAAGCAAAGTACGCGTCACCGCTGTCGGCATCGGATACAATATCTCTTTTGGAATATTCGGTGGCACGGCACCCATGATTGCGACTTGGCTGGTTGGGACCACAAAGGATCCGACCTTCTTTGCGTGGTACGTGATGGCCATGGCCTTGCTGTCGCTGATAACCATGTTCTTTCTCAAAGAGACGGCTCAGACTGAGAACCTTGGCGCCAGCGAAGAGGCCTCATAGCGGTGCGTGGACCAAGAACCGAATAGCTCGCGACCTTTAGGGGAAACGCACAAATCATACTTCCGAGAGCGCCCCTGGATTTACTGCTACGCTCTGCCCAGATTGAGTGCACCAACACGTAGAATAGGACCCGACGAACAGGGGAAATACCACGATGAAGCCAGCAACTCAGATACTTTCAGCAATCTACATTGCTTTGATTTCGGGCGGTGCCTTTGCTGGCGATCAAGGCATAACAGTCGAAGAGGTCATCGCCACCCAAAAAAAGTGGGGCGATGCACTTGTCGAGATTTCCACAGCCTACGACAATGAGGGTCCAGAAGCCGCACGGGACATCGCCATCTCGGCAATCGACGCGCTTTACAACTTCGATGGTGGATCGGTTTTCTTCAAACCAACGCTTGCGCAAGAGCCGCAGCGGTTTCGCTCTACCAAAGAAGGGACGCTTGCGTATTTCATCGGCGACAATCCGGAATTCCCACAGGATTCCGGCTTCGCTCTGATGGGGTGGCGTGACGTTGCCTTCACCGATGCTCTGATTTTCACAGACAACAATATCGGTCTATCGATGGGCGATGTGACCTTCACTGATACCGAGGGAAATACGGTTTCCGTCGACAAAACCTGGGGGTTTCAGAAGCAGGATAACGGCGAGGTGAAGATGATCATTCACCACTCTTCGCTCCCATATACAGAGTAGGGCTCGGCTGTGACTTGTACACGTCCGGTCTGTGGTCGCTGTTTTAAGGTTTTTAGGTGAACTCTAGAATCGTCAGGGATCGCCCGCCCTACCGTTAGGGTAGATGCGGACGAGATGCGTGTTAAAACGGGCAGGACCTTAGCTTGGTACTGCCTATTTTAGTGCCCCCGTTATGCCATCCTTAAGATCTTGCCAGCTGATGGTTGAGCGCGTTGCGCTGACGTCTTGCGAACAGCGCGAATGTGGCGAAGGCACCTGACAACAGCGCCAATGACCGAGGAACCGGTACAGGTGCGGTGGTGATAGTGATCCCCTGATATGCGCCAAAATCAGCAGCAACTGTATGGTTGTCCGACTCGAAATTGCCACCGGAAAAGGTGACCCTATCAATTGCCTTGTCCGAAAACATATTAATGAACGCATAAGGCTCGTGTCGCACCCGTCCCAGAAAACTAGAGTTTGGGTTTCCATAGTATGCCGACGGGTTCGGCGCATTCGCGTTGATGAATTTCGCGACATCATCGGTGTCGAATGAAAAGATACTGCTGCCGTCACTCAAAAGATCGATGCGATTGCTTCCATTGCCAGCAGACCACCAAAATCCGAGTTAGCGAGCCGTTTCGGCAAGTGTCAGGGTCGACCCTGGGGACGATCTGACGAACAAATACTGGCTCTCATCTGCGCCACCATATTGATCTGCGAGGTTGACGCGGCCAGCGCTGTAGATCCCGAGCACAGACCCATACCCATTGAGATTGCCTGTCGATACATCGTTGAACGTCTCAACAGCTGCGTTGGTTGCACCTATGCCGGCAAGATCTGCCGTCTGGACACCAGGGTCTTCGAGTGTGACCCTTATAGAAGCGGAATGTGCCACAAGAGGAAGCGCGCCCACCAGCGTCGCCAGAAGAATATGTGAGTATTTCATTGGAGTTCCCTTGTCACCTTTCTTCTTGGCGTCACGCCACTTGCGAACACAGTTGAACCCATTCATGAGGAGTGGCGCTCCACTCGGCCCAACCTGCTGACACCAAACACTTTAAACTGTTGCCACGGTCTTTTTTGTAGTGGGGATGGTTTGGCACACGCGTACGCGCAGCGGTTGTGTCCTTCGGGATAGGTGGGCTCCATCGAGGATAGTGTGTCGTCACTTTGGTATCTGCGTGCCGCCGTTGCAGGGACCTTCGAGCAAAACTCAAGCCGCGAGGAGAGCGTAAGCTTTCCATGTCTTTCGGAGCATCGGAATGGCGCATTGCTTGCCAATCCCAAAGATCTGACAAGTGTCTCGAAGCCCAACGATGAGGCATCGGATTTTACCTGTTGTATTGACCCAGTCGCGTGCCATGAAGCAGAGATGACCCGGGTCAATATTGAACAGCTCAAAACCTTTCTAATGGTCGTGCGGCTAGGTGGCATTCGCAGAGCCGCTGCAGGGCTTCACCTCACCCAACCGGCGGTGACAGCGCGGATCAAGAACCTTGAAGAGACGCTTGCTTGCGACCTTTTTGAAAGATCGCCCAGTGGGATGAAGCTTACAAAGCGGGGCGAGTTGTTATTGGCCCACGCTGAGAAATTCGAATACCTTGTCGAACTGGTCGAGCGCGATGTGGTCGACCCTCTTGGCGTTGAGGGACACCTCCGCTTGGGGGTCTCTGAAACCATTGCCCAGTGCTGGTTGCCGGAGTTTGTGTCGCGTCTTTACGAGCTTTATCCGCGGCTTGAGATTGAGTTGAATGTTGATATCTCCGTCAATCTGCGCGCAGCAGTCCTAAACCGCGAGATCGACCTTGCGATGCTTCTGGGCCCTGTCTCAGAACCAACCGTCAACAATATAGAGCTGCCTGTCTTTGAACTGTCTTGGTACACTGCCACGGCAGAGACCGCGACGGGCTGCGAGGCTGACTTTCTTTCCCGGCCCGTGCTGACCTACGCGCGCAACACGCGGCCCTATCGTGAACTTAAAGAGCAACTTTTTGAGCGGGTCGGCCCGGGCGTGACGCTGTTTCCATCCTCCTCGCTTTCGGCCTGTTTTCGATTGGTTGCGGCCAATCTCGGTATTGCCGCCCTTCCGCGTATCCTGGGCCGGGAATATGTGGATGCTGGGCAAATTCGGGAATTTGACCCTGGATGGGTGCCATCTCCGCTCCGCTTCACAGCGACCTATTTAGGTGTCCCCAAGAGCCATCTGGTTGAGACCGCAGCTAAACTGGCACAGCAGGCCGCGTTGGAGTACCAAGGTGATAGAAATTTCTGATTGATATCGAGAAAAACATTCGATTTGATCTTATAGTCTGAACTTGTCACGGTCATGGCGGCCATGGGGGTGCCTTCGTGAGTGCGATGTATCAGACGCTGAAAGCAAGCTCCCTTCCGAGGGTGCGCGCGGCGATCCGGTCCGGCGACTACCGATCGCATACTGCGGGGCTCGGCAGGGGCTATCTGCAGGCCAACCTCGCGATTATGCCAGAGGCATACGCGCTCGATTTCATGCGCTATTGCCAACGCAACCCCAAACCATGCCCGCTCACTGGCGTGACCGATACCGGCAATCCGATGATGATGACCGCTGGGCAAGATGTCGATATCCGCAGCGATGTGCCCGCCTACAATGTTTATCACGACGGGCAATTCGCAGGCTCGTTGCATGACATCTCAGACATTTGGCAAGACGATCTTGTGGTCTTCGCGCTTGGGTGCTCCTTCACCTTTGAGCATGCGCTGATCAGGGCCGGTATTCCGATTTGGCATATCGATCACGACAAGACGGTACCAATGTTTCGGTCGAACCTCGATACCGTCCCCGCGGGACCTTTTTCAGGCAAAATGGTGGTGTCGATGCGGGCGATCCCTGAGCCGCGTGTGAAAGAGGCCATTGAGATTTCCCGCCAGTTCCCCCTGGCCCATGGCGCGCCGGTCTTTTGGGGAGACCCCGCTGATATAGGCATCCCCGATATCTCGGCACCGGATTGGGGCGATCCCGCCCCCGTGGGCCCGGGCGAGGTCCCTGTGTTCTGGGCCTGCGGCGTCACCCCCCAGGTGGCCATCGAAGCCGCGCTTCTGCCACTTTGTATCACGCATAAGCCCGGGCACATGCTAATCACCGATGTCGCCGAAGACGCTGAGGTCCCGATACTCCAATCCCCAGAATAACGCATAGAGTTCAACAGGAGCACGACATGAAACGCATGATCATAATTCTCGCCGCCAGCACGGCATTCACCGTGCCAGCCACAGCCGAAGAGCTTGCGGTGGTTGGAAGCTGGTCCGGTCTGCCACTGCATAAGGAATACGAAGCTCCTTTTTGGGGAGAGACCCTACCTGCGGCGTCAGATGGCAACATCACAGTCAATCTGACCACGCATAACCAGATGAACCTCGGGGTGGGAGACGTCTTTCGGCTGCTGGGTGACGGCGTTTACGATGTCGGCATGACCGTGGCAGATTATGCCGTGGCAGATGCCCCCGAACTTGAAGGGCTGGATGTGCCGCTTATCGCGCTCACCGCAGATCAGGCACGCGCCATGGTGGATGCCGCCCGCCCAATGGTCGAAGACATTTTTGAGACCCGTTTCAATTCCCATGTCTTGGCCATCGCGCCCTACCCGCCTCAAGTTGTGTTCTGCAACGCTGACATTTCTGGGCTGGATGATCTTGAGGGACTGAAGGTGCGCGCAAGCGGAAGAATGACGGCGAAGTTCCTCGAGGCACTCGGTGCTGAAGGCGTCAATGTCAGCTTCTCAGAAGTCCCTGGCGCGCTGCAAAAAGGTGTTGTGGATTGCGCTGTCACCGGGGCTGGCTCTGGCTATTCCGCCGGTTGGTGGGAGGTGTCCACGCATCTGATGCCGATCCCGCTTGGCGGTTGGGACAGCGTTGTCACCGCCATGAACTTGGATCGGTGGAACGGCCTGGATGCGGAAACCCAAGGCTTGATCGCTGATCTTGTCGTAAGCGAATTCGAAGATCCTGCGTGGGCCAGTGCCCAAGACGCTCTGGTCAATGATATCGCCTGTCTGACCGGGAACGGCGACTGTCCAGCAGGTGATGCCCGCGGCATGGCGCTTGTCGAAGTCTCAGACGCCGATTTCGCGAAGGCGCGCGATGTGCTGGTGGGTGAAGTACTGCCGGACTGGGCCAAGCGCGCTGGCGGCGATTGGGCTGACCGTTGGAACGCCTCTGTGGGCGAAACCGTTGGGGTCACCATCACCAATTGAGGTGCAAGCTAAAGTTCGCCGCCCGTGTTCTGCTGAGCGCGGGGGCGAAGATCTGCAAACCGCTCACCTACGGACCAAGTGACGACGCGACATGGAAGAGATCGTTTTAGGCAAGCTCCGCCGCTGGAACAGGTGGATCGCCGTCCTGACCGGGGTCGTCTTGATGCTCTGCGCAGCGGTCGTCTTGCTCGATATCATCCTGCGTCGCATGGGATCTTCCCTAGGGGGTACTGATGAAATCTCCGGCTATGTGATGGCCATCGCCACCTCTTGGGGCATGGCCTACACACTTTTGGAATTGGGCCATGTTCGGATCGACATTTTGCGGGGTCGGAGCGACCGGTTGGCCCGATCACTTTTCGATCTTTTTGCGCTGATTGTTCTGGCAGGCACGGTGACGACAATCGCTGTCAAATGCTGGCCGGTCCTGTCGAGGTCCCTACAAAACGGGTCGCGAGCAAACACCCCGTTGGAGACCCCCCTCGCCCTGGTCCAAGCGCCGTGGTTTGCGGGATGGGTCTGGTTTGCCATCGTTGCCTGGGCGACGCTCTTCGCGGCGCTGGTGCTGGTTTTAAAAGGCAAGTTTGAAAAATCTGAAAACGCAATTGGCTGCTTTGGGGAAGAGAAGGCCGTGGAATGATCACCGCGATCACAATCGGCCTCCTTGGGTTCTTGGCGCTGTCCATTCCAGTGGGTATTGTACTTTTCCTTCTCGGTTTCGGTGTCGATGCGTTCTACAGCCCATTTCCCCTGATCAGAGGGCTGGGGAACCAGGTTTGGTCGACCTCGAACAATGCCACCCTAATCGCGATCCCGTTCTTTGTGCTTCTGGGGGAGATCCTCGTGCGGTCTGGTATTGCCGCGCGCACCTATGAGGCACTCGATCGCTGGGTGAGTTGGCTCCCTGGTGGGTTAGTCCACGCCAATATCGCTACCGCCACGATGTTTTCAGCCACGTCGGGGTCCTCGGTTGCCACTGCCGCTACGGTGGCAACGGTCGCCATGCCACAGGCCGAGAAACTGGGCTACGATCCCAAGCTCTTTTCCGGCGCCATCGCCGCGGGCGGCACTTTGGGGATTATGATCCCACCCTCCATCAATCTCATCGTTTATGGCTTTCTCACCCAAACTTCGATCCCGCAGCTGTTCCTGGCAGGTCTTGTTCCAGGGATCGCGCTGGCCCTAGGCTTCATGGCGATCACGGTTGTCATTTGCCTCTTGCGGCCCGGCTTAGGCGGCACAAGTCGTCTTTTTCCTCTGGGATCAATGCTGCGAGCGCTTCTGCAACTCATCCCAATCATCTTGCTTTTCACCATTATTATCGGATCGATCTACAATGGTTGGGCGACGCCGACCGAGGCCGCGGCCGTAGGTGTTGCATGCGCTCTGCTCATCGCGGCGCTTTTCGGGAGCGTGACGTTTTCAATGATCACCGACAGCATCCTTGGGACGGTCAAAATCACGTCCATGATCATGCTGGTTGTGATTGGGGCGTCGTTCCTGAACTTCACACTCGCATCGGCAGGGCTTGGGCGCGAGCTCGAAACCCTCCTCACCGGGCTTGGCCTGTCGCCTTTCGGAACAATTTTGGTCGTGGTTTTGATCTACATCGTCTTGGGCTTCTTCATTGAAACCTTATCGCTCATGGTGGTCACGATCCCGATCATCGTGCCGTTGGTTGTGGCCCAAGGCTTTGATCCCATTTGGTTCGGCATTCTGATGATCGTGCTAATCGAAATGGCGCTGATCACTCCGCCAGTCGGTTTGAACCTCTACGTGGTTCAAGGGGCGCGGAAAACAGGTAAGATGAGCGAGGTGATGCTGGGCGCTATTCCATACGCGGTCGCGATGTTGATCATGGTCGCGCTGCTGATTGCGTTCCCACAGATCGCGCTTTACCTGCCATCAGCGCTCGGAGGATAGGCTGATGCTGTTCATCGCCGAGGGTGCCAAGATTGCGCTTGATATTGAGACCTTGATTGTCGCCGGGTGGACCGGGCGCGATCTAAGCGCGGTGCAGCATCACATTGACGAGCTTTCCGCGCTCGGCGTTGCAGCGCCCAGCCAGATTCCGCTGTTTTACCGGGTCTCTCGGTCGCTTCTGGCCCAGTCCGCAGAGATCGAGGTTCTGGGGCCATCTACGTCGGGCGAAATCGAACCGCTTTTGATCAACTCAGACGGCGTGCTATGGCTGGGTCTCGGCTCTGACCATACAGATCGAGAGCTTGAGGTGGTCTCTGTCGCAGCGTCCAAACAGGCCTGCCCAAAACCGGTTGCGCAAGAACTTTGGCGTTTCGACGAGGTCGCGCCGCATCTGGATCAGATGACCCTGCGCTGCGAAATAGCGGAAAGCGGTGCGTGGGTCCTGTATCAAGAAGGGACACTGGCCAGCATTACACCGCTTCAGAAATTGGCGAATCTCTGTGATCTGGGGCCCAGCGGTGCCATGCTTTGCGGGACGCTTGGTGCCATTGGCGGCGTACGACCGGCAACGATCTATCGGATGAGCCTTTTCGACCCAGTGAGAGACAGATCTTTGCAGTTGGAATATCGCGTAATAACTCTTCCAATAGTTCTTTGAGCGCTACAGAAGGTGAAAGTGCCAAGCGCCGAAATTTCTACCCTTCCAAAACTGCAGAGCGCTATCGAAAACCAATCGCATGCGGCCTGCGCTCTTCTTCAAACATCACCGGATTTGTTGACCGTTCGGGCTCTGTAGAAGCCGGGAGATTTCAAGACAGGCACAGCGTAAGGAACGCGTGCTTTGTAAGCTTGAAATCGCGCTCCATACCGCTTTTCAAATCGACGCTCTTTCAAGATCGGTGCGAAGAGACAATAGGCGGTTAGCGTTGCAGCCAGCACCAATTGATCCGGGGTCCAAACCGGGACTGTCCAAAGCGTGAGCGCGAAGGAAACATAAATCGGTTGCCGAATGAGACGGAACAATCCCAGTGTCGGCATGTCTGGAAAAACGGGTGTCTTGCCTTGTGCCAACGACATCCACCCGAGCGCACCAGACTGAACCTCTGCGCCCGCATCGTAGCTTGCCTTGATGAGCAAGAGCCAAGAAAACGCATAGAGCGCGCAGATAAGAACAAACACTGCACCTTCTGCGCGCCACAATACAATACCAGTTGGTGTCCAGAGAACGAACAAAAGAAGCAATTGAAGCGAGGCAATGATCGCGAAGTTTGTGGTGCCCAGCGTCTTTGCATAGCGCTTGGGCGCGATCTTGAGGAGCAGCTTGCTGCCTTTTTTGCTTAGCAAAAACGAGTGCAGCAATGGAAACTGGAGCACCAAGAAAAGGTTCGCAACATAGGACCACGGTGCTGGTACCTGGCCTAGGCTTTCGCTCATTCCGAAAAACATCGCCACGATCATCGCGGCCACTGCCAGAGCAAAAACGCTGTGGCAGAAGAGACCATAGGCAAACGCGACAGCGATCCGCGCACGCCCAGGAGGGGGCCTCAGTGCGCCCAAAGCCAGGTTAAGCAATCGGTCAAAGGGTGTTGGTTCAGGGTGCTGCATACCGCGAGAGATAGAACGCTCTTCCCTGTTTCGAGCGATCCAGACGAAGCGTCGCGGTGGTGTTCTTGGGTCTGGCAAGATGAAATGGCATAAAGGCCCGATAGACCATTGACACTTGGCCTATCGAAAACTGGAAAACACCTATCTAAATTCATGCTCAGGTGCAGAAAAGCCTACATTGATGCCTTCAAAGACCGTCGCGCGTTGGGTCGTTGTGAGAGACTAGGTTAAAACCTTCTTCCGGTGTCGGAGGACTGAAGTGCCGCGCGAACCGGTGGAATTGCTCTTCAGAAACGGTGAAGGGATGAATGCCTTTGGCGTTGCGTTCACGTAAGCGCTCTAGGCACAGTTCATCGGGCGGTGTGAGGACGTGCAACTGATGCTCCGTGCGAGTCTGATCGATGATGCCGCGCATCCAACCACGGCTCTCTACCGTGTTGGCTTGAAAGTCCAAGACAACCGAGACGCCGTTCTTTAACAGCAATGCAATGTGTGGGCCCATGGCTTCTTTAAGCTGCGCGGCGCAGCGCAGATAGTCCTGAGGGGTCGCCATTTCATTTGGATAGAGCGTGGCGAGCCAGGTGTCCTCAGCGATCAGAACTGTCCCTTCGGCATCCGCGAGTTTTGCAGCCAGCGTGGATTTCCCAGACGCGATTTTTCCGCACAGCAAATGAAGTGTTGGGTGTGGCATCGGACAGAACTCCATCTTTTGGTCGGACTGCGACGCCACGCATGTAGCGCCGCATTTTGACGTCTTGCGCCCTCACTGCCCGACTAGGCCGCAAATGGCGCGCTTGGAGCTTCACCAGCCCAGCGCCGGAAAGCAATGAGCAAGAGGCAAGCAATAAATATCTCAATCACCAGCGCTCCCACGATGCTCCCCGAGGGTATGCCGTCCAGCGCAAGGCTCACCAACCGCCCGGCCGGAAACGCCAGATAGACCGTAAGCGCAACGATCAGCGCGATAGGCCTCATGGGTGTTCGAACCAAGCCCGCCAACATGATCGCACCGAGTGCGGCGAGCCCTGCGCCTGGAGCACGCAGTTCGCTGAGCAGATTTGGGTCCTGCCCGAGCGTTATCCCATAGCTGGCGTAGAATGCGTGCGGGGCAAGCAGGATAAACGAGCCGATTGCGATCGCGGTGACACCGCTGATGGCAAGCGTAATTTTCTGAAAACGTGAGAGTTGCATGAGGTTATTCCTTCGAATTGGGGGTGATTACGCGGCGACGGACCATTTGCGCGCCCGAGCCGCAGCTTTGGTGAATTCGGTGAAATCTCGAGGCTGGCGCCCGATGGCACGCATTATGCCATCGCCGAGTTTTGCGTTGCGTCCGTCGAATGTGTCGCGCGCGATGGCTGTCACGATATCGGCAAAGAGCGGACCGCTTGTGGTCTCAAGCTCCGTATGGAAGTCCTCAAAAGAGATCGGAAGGTAGTCGACTCGCCGTCCCATTGCGCCCGAGAGGATGTCGGAGACCTCGGCAAAACCCAAAAGGCGTGGGCCTGTGCAGTCATAAACTTGGCTCGCGTGACCCGAGCCCGTGAGGGCAGCAACGATAACGTCGGTCAGATCGTCGATATCGATGATGGGCTCTTCAATATCTCCTCCGGGCATCGGCAGCACGCCGCCCATTACAGGCTGCCACAACGACCCCTCCGAGAAGTTCTGAGCAAACCATGCCGATCTGACAATGGTGTAGTCGAGGCCGTATGCGGCCACGATCTCCTCACCACGTTGCGCGTTGGGTTCTCCGCGCTCTGTCAGCATGACCACCCGCCCGACACCGCAAGATCCAGCGACGTGCGTGAAGTGGGTCAGGTTCTTGATCGCGCCTGGAAAGGCATAATCGGGATGATAGTTCACATAGACAGCGCCAACACCTTTGAGAGCCCTTTCCCACGTTGCAGCATCGTTCCAGTCAAAGGGGTTTGCGGCCTTACGCGATCCAGACCGGGCCTCAAACCCCGCCGCCCTCAGCCGAGACAGGACCCGCGACCCGGTCTTGCCGGTCGCGCCCGTCACCAAAATAGGTTTGTCCTTCATTTTTCGTCTCCCTTGGTTGATGAGATGTCCAAGGGTTACGTGCTGTCCTGGTTCGGAGTATTTGCCCAAGACGCCAGTGTTTGAGCCCAATGCGCCAACCAAATGAATAGATCAAAGATTGGCTTAGTCGCCGCGTCGGTAGCTTGCAGGCGTTTGGCCATGCCAGCGCTTAAAAGCCCGTGTGAAGGTGCTTTGGTCCGAGAACCCTGTCAGGAATGCGATCTCGGCAAGAGCATAATCCGTTCGTTTCAAAAGCTGTTCAGACAGCGCCTTGCGCGCGTCAGCGACCAGGTCTTGGTAGGCCAAACCCGCCCCCGACAGGCGTCGTTGCAGGGTCCGACTGCTCATCCCCAAACCGCCTGCAACATCGGCGAGGGTCGGAACGCCTTCGCTCAACGCGTCTCCGATGCGGTCAAGGACGCGACGCTCAAGCGCCGAACTGTCATCGACCTGATTGAGAGCGTGATTGAGATGAGCTTCGAAAAACGTTGCCATGCCAGCGTCTGATAACTTGTTTGGTAGCCTGGCGATCTGCGTCGCTACTTCGAGCGCATCACAGTCAGCGTCATAGCGAATTGGGCATTGGAAGTGTTCGTTATACGCGCTGTCGTCTGAAGGCTTTTCAGCCATCAGACGAATGGCTATCGGGGCGAAAGGATCCCTGCTGACCTCTCTGCTTAGGGCCAAAGCAGCGGCGATAGCCAACTCATTGGTCATGGTCAGGCCAAGCCTTCGCTCTCGCCCCGGGATCACCTTCATGAGTATCGACTTTTCAGACGGCTCCACCCGGAAATTGGCGATGGATGTGACAACTTTGCCAAATCGTTCCACCCGGGCATAGGAGCCGAGCAAATTCGGCGCGGACTTGAATGCCAAACCAAAGGCCCCGTAGTCGTCGCATCGCATCGCGGCGCCCATGAGAATTGGCACGGATCTTCCTCGCTCGCTGATGTGGTCAAGTCGTTCCAGAAGGGCGAAAAAATCGCTGTCGGAAATCATTGCAGCGGGATTGATGGGTGCGGAAGCCTGCAAACCGACGGATCGGAACAAGTTCAAACGCTCCGCTGCGTCAACGCAGTCGAGGTGAACGGCCGCATCAAGTGCCTTGTGAACGAAGACCGAAGAAATCCACCCCATGGACCAAGAATAACGGATCAAAATCTGGCTGCAAACGCGCTCTCCTCAGGGCTTCAGGCCGTTTGGCGCTCAAAGCCAAACACTAACGCCCCAAGCAAAGACCTCACCCTGGCTCTTGGGCCAAGCCCAAAGCGTCACTCAACGGGCCACAGACCCGTTTCATAATTTTGGTTTTGAGTGGTCTCACCATGGGACAATCAAACAGGGTCCTCGTGGCCCACGCGAGCCGACTCAGATCAACAGCTGAAATGGCCAGAGATATCGGCGGCGTGTTGAATGAGGGCGGCGCCTCGGTCGATGTCCAAGAGCTCACGCAGATCACGGAGTTGGATGGCTACGATCTCGTCGTTATTGGCAGCGCCATTCGCTACGATCATTGGTTGCCCTAAGTGGCCACCTTTTTGAAGACGAACCAACGATTGCTTGGCAAAACGCCTGTCGCGTTCTTCTTCACATGCCTCACTCTGGCAAAGCCCACGCCTGCAACTGGGCGCAAAGCCGCGGCTTGCGAAAATCAACTCACTCATATGGTCCCTGAATTGCGCCCTGTTGCCGTCGGGCGCTTCGCGGGTGTGTTGGACTTTTCCAAAGCGCCCTTGCCAACCCGTATCTTGTTGCGGTTCCTGTCAATCGCCACATGGGTCGGGGAAGGCGACTATCGCGATTGGAAAGCCATCCGCGCGTGGGCGCAGGAACTCTTGTCCTCGAAAAACTTGAAATCACGGGTTTCACGCCCTCGGTAAGCTGGGCGCTCCACAAAAGTGTGAGGCGACACTCTCGAATATTAGGATAGAAACCGCACGCTCAGACAAAGTCTACTGGCGTCATCAATCTGCAAGCTGAGAGTGTGGCTGTGCTCGCAGTCTGTGGCTATCTGGTCTGGCGTTAAATTCCCTGTTTACAGGGAATTTACAGGGAAAACCCGCAGTTTTGGCCTCAGATACGCCAATTCCGGTGATTTCTGCTCTGGTTATATGATGTTTTACAGAGGTTTAGGGGGCATTTCCCTGTTCTTTCAGGAACAGGGAAGCGATCGCGGGAAACAGGGATCGCGCCAAAGCCCAAAAGAAGCACTGCAAGTTCGGTCACCGGAAGCCCGGCATGCCAAGTTCCTTGAGTCCGCAGTCCTCCTCGTCTTCTTCTTCTGGTGGTTCGGCCCAGAGCAGCGTGACGGCGTGGCCTTTGTTGGCGACCCTGGTTTGCTCGTAGAGTTCGAGGGTCGACCTGCCTGTCCAGGGGTGGGCGTCCGCCTCCGCAAACTGCGTGAAGCCGGATGTCCATTGGCAATCGCGCGATGCGCGGCTGACGTTTGCGGGATTCGATCGCCGCTGCTGAGGGCGATGAACGGAAAACTTGAACCCTTGGCGAAATAGCGCACGATGCCATTATGCGTCCAGATCGCGGCCAGTGGTTCGGCACGCTGGTCTACCATGCGTTGCACACAGGCTTCGAGGCTTACATCGAGGTGATCCCGCAAACGCTGCGCGTCGCGCAGGTCAGGGTCGTTCGAATAGAGCGGTTCCATGAGGTGGTTAGGGGCAAGAAGCTCGATCGCAAATTGGTTGGCCTGCGTTTCCTGGCTCAAATGTTGCCGCCCCTCGCGCGTCTCCCTCATATCCTGTCCACGACAGGTGAAACCGGTCGCCGCGAAAAGCTTGTGGCGTTCCATCAGGAAATGTCCCAACTCATGCGCGATGGTGAACCGCGTACGTCGGCGGCCTTTTGGGTTGTTGGCGAGAATGCATCCGATGCTGCGAACGGTATTTGTCAGTAGCATACCTTCGAACCCGTCGAAATGGTCCTGCCGTACCTCCGAGACGTCCAGCATCATTGCAGTGTCGACGACTGGGACAACACCATCCCGTTTGCCCACTAGCGTGTTGATCGTGCGCGCAAGCAGGACAGGGTGATGAATGTCGGCAAGATCAATGCGGTCCAGCTGCACGCATATCAGTCGGTGGTTGATGAAGTTTGTTGCATGTTTTTGATCATTTGCTCAACGATCTGTCTGTCGCGATCGGTCAGATTGTCCAAACCCCGATGGATCCGTTCAATCTGAAGGTCGACTTCGTTCGGTTCCGCCGCGTCTCCCGTCAACACATTAATGCTGACACCGTAATGGGCAGCCAGTTTACGTACCAGCTCGAAAGAGGGGTTCTTGCTACGGCCCTTCTCCAATTCCCAAACATGCGCTTTGGACACGCCGACCTTGTCGGCGACCCGCTGCAAGGACACGCCGCTCTTCTGACGCAGGCTGAACAGCTTTTCCCCGATGGTCACGGAAACCTCCTGTCTGATATGTCGGACACATCCATGCGCCTGAAGTTGACGGATGTCAAATCGTAAGATAAATCATACGAAAAGGGCAGGTGATATGCTTCCGCCCGCGAGCAGTACAGGAGCCAAGGATGGCCGTAACGAAGATTGAACATATCGCGATCCGCGATTTTAAACCCCGGGGCGCGCAATGCCAGAACCCATTCGAAGAAACAGCTGCGCCAGATCGTGGACAGCATTAAGGAGTTCGGGTTCTCAAACCCGGTGCTGGTCGATGAGTCGGGCACCATTCTTGCCGGGTATGGCCGGGTGGCGGCGGCGAAGCTGCTGGGATGCGGGAGGTACCGTGTTTGCGCTTCGAGCATATGACCGAGGCGGAGAAACGGGCATATGTCTTGGCAGACAACAAGCTGGCGCTGAACGCGGGCTGTGACGAGGATCTGCTGGCGGCGGAACTCGGCGCGTTGATGTCCGACGACCTTGACTTCGATATTGGCGTGACTTGGTTCTTGATTCCGGAGATCGACACCCTCATGGCAACTGTCGCGCCGGAGGACGACGGCGATCCGGCTGATGAGGCTGTCGTGGAAGACGCACCCGCGCGCGTGCGCCCGGGAGACATCTGGCGCCTCGGGCGCCATCGGATGATCTGCGGCAACGCGCTGGACAAAAACACGATCGTTGCGCTGATGGATGGTGAAGCCGCCACCATGATTTTTACCGACCCGCCGTACAATGTCCCGATTGATGGTCACGTCGGGAACTTGGGCAAGATCCAGCATCGAGAGTTTGCCATGGCCTTTGGCGTGTGAATCCCATGATCGCCCGGGTGATTGTTCGTTTCCAGATTGTCCGCCGGAATTACAGAGTCAGTAAAATATATCTTGTGAGATAGGAAGGCGGATTGTCGTTCCTAGGCTCTAGACTCATTGAGTTTCAGAGCCAGAAGATGACGGCTGCAGCGAGTGCGATGGCTGATAGGAATACCTTCGGACATCTGTCGTAACGGGTTGCAACGCGTCGCCAATCCTTCAATCGACCGAACATGATC
>JBCDGN010000026.1:0-41455 GCA_038751255.1 Pseudomonadota bacterium | reverse complement strand
CTGAACAAAGTCGAGCTCGACTTCTCGCGACCAGGAAAACCAAGCGACACAGATGAGATTGACCAGGTCTTTTTTCGTTTTCGTGATATTCTCCCCATTACGGGTGACCACGTGGCGAAGGGTGCGGCGTGAGGTTCAAGCCCTGTCGCGCGGCCTGATCATACTCGTTCCTAAATTGTGGCGTCCTCGAGCAGACTTCCCCGCTGTCTATCCCCCTGCCTCTGGGCCGCCAATCGGCGGCTTCTCTAAGTCGGTCTCTGGGACTGGTGGCCGCATGTTGAGTGCCAGATGCGGACGGGTGTGGATTTACTGTCTGAGCCAATGATTGATGACGATCTGAGCTTGTTCGGCTGTGGTGAACCACTCGGCATTAAGCACCTCGCATCTTAGCGTTCCATTGAACCGCTCTTTATGGCTTTTTTCCCAGAGCGATCCCATTGGGACGTGGATCGGTTCGATGCCGACGCGTCACAACCAGGTCTGGAGGAGCTCGGCAACTAACTCGAGGCCGTAACACCTTCGGAATGATGCTGGTCTAGAGGCTAAGACAGCCTGCGCAGCCCTCAAATAGTGCGAGCCAAGTGGTCATAGCCGGGCCTCAGGTCCTTAGAGTGGTTTTGTATAAACCACACCGCAAGGGAGACCGACTATGACCGATACCAGTATGGCACAGACCGAGCCCGTCTTGGTCGCGATTGATTTCTCAAAATCCCGCCGTGAAGTTTTGATCTCGGTTCTTAGCAGAAAGCACCGACGCCGTCTCAGAGTTCTGAAACAACTGGACGAATTTGACCGATTGATCGCCGCGCTTTCAAGATGTTTTGGTCTGAGTGCCGCTTCCTCGCCATGCCAGTTCCCCTTCTCGCAGCCAGTGTAATGGCACAGATTTTGGGGGCTGGGACTGTAGCATTTTGATGAATCTCGTTCCCATCGGACACGCAATGTGGAACAAATCGAACAAGCAAGCCCCAAATGATGCCAGCTATCGTCTGCTCGATGACTTCGAGTGGTTTATTTCATTCGGGAGGATAGAATGAACATACATGCAGATACATCAGGCCCAAGCGCTGCCTTAGACTCTAGCCACCTCGGCGTAGAGTTCCCCTTCAAGTCCAGATATGGGAACTACGTCGGCGGCAAGTTTATCGATCCGAAATCCGGACAGTGGTTTGATAACGTCACGCCTGTTACAGGTGAAGTTATTTGCGAAGTAGCGCGGTCCAATGCGGCTGATATTGAGGCTGCGCTTGATGCCGCACATGCTGCCGCCCCTGCCTTTGGTAAGACCTCACTGGCAGAGCGCTCAACGATGCTTTTCCGCATCGCGGATCGTATCGAAGAGAATTTGATGAAGCTGGCGGTCGCCGAAACACTCGACAACGGCAAGCCAATCCGCGAGTCAGTGAATGCCGACTTAGCGCTTGCGATCGACCACTTCCGTTATTTCGGCGGCGTAATCCGCGCGGACGAAGGATCGATCGCCGAGATAGACGCCAACACTTATGCTTACCACTTTCATGAGCCGCTAGGAGTCGTGGGGCAGATTATCCCTTGGAACTTCCCCATCTTAATGGCGGTCTGGAAACTGGCGCCTGCTTTGGCGGCAGGAAACGCAGTTGTGCTTAAACCAGCAGAGCAAACCCCGGCGTCAATCATGGTGCTGATGGACCTGTTGGACGACCTGATCCCAGACGGCGTCATTAACGTGGTAAATGGCTACGGTGAAGAGGCCGGCGCGGCATTGTCCACTTCAACGCGTATTGCCAAACTGGCATTCACGGGTGAGACGACGACCGGTAAAATCATTATGAAGGCCGCCTCTGAAAACCTGATCCCGGTAACGTTGGAACTTGGCGGCAAGTCGCCCAATGTCTTTTTCGCCGACGTGATGGATCAAGACGATGCTTTCTTCGACAAGTGTCTCGAGGGCTTCGCTATGTTTGCGCTAAATCAAGGAGAGGTCTGTACATGCCCATCCCGGGCTTTGGTGCATGAAAGCATCGCAGAGGCTTTCCTCGAGCGGGCCGTCGAGCGAGTCAAGAAAATTGTCCAGGGGAACCCACTACAAATGGAAACTATGGTCGGCGGCCAAGCCTCGACCGAGCAGATGGAGAAGATTAGCGGCTACCTCAAGCTTGGCAAAGAAGAAGGCGCGAAGGTCTTGGTGGGTGGAGAGACCGCTCAGTTGGGTGATGGTCTGGCAGAAGGTTACTATGTCCAGCCGACAGTGTTCCGTGGAGACAACTCCATGCGCATTTTCCAAGAAGAGATCTTTGGCCCAGTGCTTTCAGTCACGACCTTCAAGGATGAGGCTGAGGCTATCGCGATTGCGAACGACACGAGTTACGGGTTGGGCGCTGGCGTTTGGACGCGCAACGGCAACATCGCATTCCGCGTCGGTCGTGCAATCGAAGCCGGACGGGTTTGGACAAACTGCTACCACCACTATCCAGCACACGCGGCATTCGGTGGGTACAAAAAGTCTGGCATTGGTCGCGAAAATCACAAAATGATGCTCGAGCACTATCGCAACACAAAGAACCTGTTGGTGAGCTATGATGAAAATCCAATGGGCTTCTTTTAATGGGTTAAGCTGAGAGAGAAAGGGCCGACACATTTAGGTCGGCCTGTCCCTCCCCTTTGACTGGGCCACGATTTGACGGTTTCTCCAGGGTTCGTTGGGATTCAGGGTCCACCTTCTGGCTTAGGTTCTGATTCAACCTCCCAAAAGGGAGGTCTGAATGGACACGAGCAGGTTTGTCATCCGCGATCATCAATGGGTGAAGATGGAGCCGCATTGCCTTGGTCTTAAAGCGCATCCGGGCCGCACCGGCAGTGACGCGCGGCTGTTCATGGAAGCCATTTTCTGGATCGCGCGCACCGGGTCGCCCTGGCGCGATTTGCCACCCGGCTTCGGGAACTGGAACACACTCAATCGTCGGTTTCGAGATTGGGCCCGTGCCGGGGTTTTTGAACGCATTTTCAATGCTTTGTCCGATCAGCCAGATATGGAGATGGCAATGATTGACGGCATGATCGTCAAGGTTCACCGCGCGGGACAAGGCGCAAAAGGGGGACTCTCCGTCAAGCTATAGGCAAATCCAATTGTGGTTGGACGACCAAGATACTGGCGCTCACGGATGCTTTGGGAAACCTGGTGCGCTTCATGTTGCTACCCGGCAATCGCTACGACACCGTGGGCGTTGCCCCATTGATCAAAGGCCTGTCGTTCGACGCCTTGCTCGCAGACAAGGCCTTCGACAGCAATTGGATCATCGACGAGATGAACGTACGAGGTGCAAGCATTTGCATAGCACAGCATACACGGCGCAAAGACCCCCTGCAAATCGATGACGAGATGTACAAGTGGCGGCACTTGGCTGAGAATTTCTTTTGTAATCTAAAAGACTTCCGACGCATTGCCCTGCGGACCGGCAAAACCGATCTCAGCTTTGCCGCAATCATCAACACTTGTGCGGCTCTTCTGAACACAAGGTGAATCTCAAAAGACCCTAGTGTCCAATTATTTTAACGGAAACTTAGCCCGGCCCAAACGGCCCTCCTAGGTCAGGTTCAACGGACGCTCGGTTTATAAGGCTGCCGAGTAGCAAGCATACGCTCGGGAAGCTTTCAGTCCTGCGCGGAGCATCACGATCGCCTAGTCGAGACAAGCGATTTCACCGACTTCCTTTACTTGCCGCAAAAAACAGCAGAGTTGCCACAGGCTAGATCATTCTATTAGCATGTTTTGAGCACTCGGAGGGATATCCATTGCGACACTTGCTCAGGAGAAGGCCGCGTTCGGCAACCCACACTCAAGCATGGAAGTGTATTTTACATATATATTTCAATTTTTTAACTTCAATACCATATCCCAACCCCTCAAAAGAAGCGAGGTGACTATGGGCGCGTTGGCGGAAACTCACGTGAGCACACTCGATCGACCACGAGAGGATCATTCCGACAAGAGTTTCGGGTCAGAACTGTCGAGCGCTTCGATCCTTGTGATTGACGACGAGCCAGGAATGCGCAATTTCCTCGGAAAGGTCCTGAGCGACAGCTGCTCGTCTGTCGACCTAGCGGAAAACACTCTCAGAGCCTCTCAACTCCTCGACGAAAACACCTATGATGTCATCGTGCTCGACAATATCATGCCGGATAAAACCGGACTTGAATGGCTGGATGAGCAACGCCGCATTGGGCTTTTCTCTGACGCGATCCTGATCACCGCCCATGCCGATCTCGATGCGGCGATTACAGCCATTCGCGCCGGCGCAAGCGATTTCTTGCTAAAGCCCTTTCGATCCAACCAAATTCTCAATGCGATCGCCCGCAGTCTCGAACGCAAGCGCCTACTAAGACAGAACTCGATCCTCCGACATGAGCTAGAACTGGGAAACGATCTGCTGAAGCATCGTGATGCTCTACTTGGCACATCTGAGGAGATCACAGCGATCCGGGGGGCGATCGAACGGGCGGGGGCTTCCCAATCCCATGTGGTCATTCGAGGTGAAGTCGGTTCGGGCAAGCAGGTCGCTGCGCGCATGTTGCATGCTGCCTCGAAGCGCGCCGATCATCCCTTCGTCTGGTTGCAATGCTATGGCATTTCAGAGGAGACCTTCCAAGAAAGGCTGTTTGGTCAGCTCGAAGCGCAGCACTCTGAAAAAGCTCGGGCTGACAAGCAGGGCATGCTTCTGAATGCGGCCGGTGGCACGCTGTTTTTGGAAGATGTCGAAATGCTCTCCCCAGGGTGCCAAAACATCCTGTCAGAGCTTCTGAGCACGGGCCGCTTCACGCCGATTGGGGCAAGCCGCAGCTTTGAACTGGACATCAGGATCGTGAGTTCCACCACCCGCCCCTTAAAAGACATCGCGGAAGAACGCGCCTTCCGCGCAGATCTCTTCTACTTGCTGACGGTCGTCGAGATTGTGCTGCCTCCGCTTCGGGAACGCACAGATGACATCATCGAACTGACCTCGTTTTTCTCCGAAGGTTTGGCGCGGCGCATGGGAACCTCAGTGCCGGAATTCACCGCTTTGGCCCGTCGACGATTTCTATCTCATAAGTGGCCCGGCAATGTCATGGAGCTTCGCAATACTATCGAGCGAGCGCTGATCCACGGCGATTTCGAAAGCGCACTTGGGACCAGTCAGGCCAGTCTTGAGCTTGAAAGCCTTGCGGCGGTGGAACAGCGCCATATTCTTGCAGTGCTTGATGCCTGCCATGGCAACCGGGCAGAGGCGGCGCGGCGTCTGGGCGTGGCGCGGAAAACCATCGACCGAAAGTGCAACGCCTGGGGGATTTAGGAACATGCGCTCCGTCCGTCTAAGGCTGTTGGTTATCGCGCTGCTGCCTTTGGTGGTGCTTTTGCCTTTGCTTCTTGGCGTCACCATGGTCCGATGGATCAACCGCTATGATGATTTGTTGATTGCCAAAGTCGCCAGCGACCTAAGGGTCGCAGAGCAGTATTTTGGGCGGATTGAGGCAACGCAAGCCGCCGAAGTGAATGCCTTGGCACAGTCTGTCGGGTTCGCTGACGCGCAAGCCCTTGGGGAAGATGTGTTCCTGGCATATCTTGAGCGCAATCGCGAGAAATTGGAACTCGACTTTCTGATCTGGGGCGCGCTCTCGGATGCCGAATTCCCCGAAGCGGTGCGAGAGATCGCGCTTGCTGCAACCCCGGATGCTCCGAGTGCAAATTTGGTCCTGTTGGACGGGACGGCACTGCGCAAGATCGCGCCTCCACTGGCAGAACGGGCCGCCATCCCGCTCGTCTTGACCGAAGCGGCGCGGCCCATCGATCGTACTGTGGAAGATCGAGGCATGTTCATCCTTGCCGCGCATCGTGACGAAGAAGGCGATGCGGTGCTCATCGGCGGTCGTCTCCTGAACCGCAATCTAGACGTTATCGATACGATGAACGCGTTGGTCTATCGCGACGAGTCTGGAGAAATATCGCGAACCGGGACCACGACGCTGTTTCTCGATGACGTCAGGATCTCCACCAATGTGCGGCTCTTTGAGGGCGCGCGCGCCTTGGGGACGCGTGTTTCTGAGGTGGTTTGGCACCATGTGATGGACCAAGGCCAAACCTGGCTCGACCGCGCCTTTGTGGTAAATGATTGGTACATTTCGGGCTATGTGCCACTGACCGATATTTCGGGCAATCGTATCGGGATGTTGTATACGGGCTTTCTAGAGACCCCCTTCACAGCCCAACGCAATGCCACGATTGCCGCGCTGGTGTTTGCCTTCATCGCAGTGATCGGGCTTAGCGTTCCGATGTTTCTGTGGTTGGCCCGCGGGATCTTTGCCCCGCTAGAGAAGATGAGTGCGACCATGGCCCGTGCTGAGGCAGGGGTTTTGGATGCCCGGATTGGGCCGGTCGCGGCGCATAACGAGATCGGTGACGTCGCCCGTCATCTCGACCGGTTGCTAGATCAGGTCGAGGAACGCGACGTCGCTTTGCGCCACTACGCTGACAACCTCAATCACTTGGTCGAGCAGCGCACCGAACAACTCAAAGAGGCCAATATCAAGCTCGAGGCCACATTCCAGCAATTGGTCATGGCTGAGAAGCTTGCCACCGTGGGCGAAATCACTGCTGGCGTCGCCCATGAAATCAACAACCCGGTCGCGGTGATCCAGGGAAATCTAGAAGTGATCCGGATGGGGCTCTCCCCGGAGCAGTGCATAGAGTTAAAACCTGAGTTGGACCTCATCGACACGCAAACCCACCGTATCAATATCATTGTTGGTAAGCTCTTGAATTTTGCACGTCCCGATGAACTATCGGATCTCACAGCGCAGCTTGATGCTGCGAAAGTGGTCGAGGATACGCTGATCCTAGTTGCTTCAGACCTCCGCAAACATAAGATCAGATCCGAGGTCAGCCATCTTCCAAGTCCGGCCTTTATGGGCGTTGAGACCGAAGTGCAGCAGGTCATCGTCAATCTCGCAGTCAATGCCGCGCAAGCCATGGGGGACGGCGGTGTCTTAACGATCCGGACACGGCCCCAGACACGCGACGGCGTACTCGGCACCGAAATCGTTGTCAGTGATACCGGTCCGGGGATCCCACCAGACAAGATCGATCATGTGTTCGATCCGTTCATGACAACCAAAGTGGGCTACGGCACAGGGCTTGGCCTGTCGATCAGCCAATCGCTCGTCACACGAGTCGGTGGGCTGATCAGTGTCGACAGCGTCGAGGGGATTGGCGCAACTTTTTTTGTGTGGTTTCCTGCTGCGGACAAATCGACATTAACGCTTCGCGAAACCGGGTGAATTGTGGACATTTTGTCCCTTCGCTATCCTCTTTTCTGGTAAAAATGGGACTTCCTGACCTTGCTGCGTCGCGGCTAAAATAGTGCAAATATCTGATATTACAGACTTATTTGTTGACCCAACCTAGTTGCAGCCCTAGCGTGTGCAATGTCAAGCCGTTGAGCATGCATCTGCGTCACTAGCGCCGGATCATGTCGGCGCGCGATGGCGAGCTGAACGGAGGACGGCTAAACCAATGAAATGCGGCGCTGGTACGCTTTGTGCCGGGCTTGACCTAAGCGGTGGCACTGAGTGCCGTCGCAGTCACCTAGACGCGTTGCACCCCCTGGCACACTCGATAGAGACGCAAAAGCGTCCAACTTACTCAGCCAGAAGCAGAACGAAAAGGGAGGAGAACACCAATGACCAAACGAAGTTTGCCTCGGCGCCTATCATCGGCGGCTTTGGCGCTTACCGTTGCGACGGCGATAACGGTGCCAAGCGTGGCACCCGCTCAGGACGCGACACAGTATTTCCCCATCGCGAGTAGTCGCGTGGGCCCTTACTCCGCCATGGGCACAGGGTATTACGGCGCTCAGATCGACTACCTCAACTACGTCAACAAAAACGGTGGCGTGAACGGGGTTATGCTCGAATGGCAGGAGTGTGAGACGGAGTACAACGCGGTGAAAACCGTTGAGTGCTATCAGCGCCTTTTGGAGAAAGATGGTCAGCGTATTGTCGTCTTCGACACGCTTGGCACGCCGGGAGCCTATGCGGTGATCAACCGGATGGCCGATGACAACGTGGTCCTTGCGCAATACGGTTACGGTCGCACCGACGCCGCAGATGGCACGGTTTGGCCTTGGGTCTTCAACGCAGCGAGCCATTACTGGTCGCAGATCGCGGTGAAGATGAAGTTCATGGCCGAGCAAGAAGGCGGTATCGAGAATATGAGGGGCAAGAAGATTGCGCACCTCCACATCGACTCTGCCTATGGTCGTGAGCCCCTGCCCGCCATGCGCGCGATTGCAGAGGACTGGGGCATGGAACTGGTTGAAATTTCCATCCCACCACCCGGTCTTGAGCAGCAGGCTCAGTGGTTGCAGGTGCGTCGGGAACAGCCGGACTGGGTGACCTTCTGGGGCGCTGGCTCAGGGATGAACTCCACCGGCATGACCAACGCCGCGCGCGTCGGCTTCCCTCGTGATCGACTGGTCTACGTCACCTTCGGTGCGGCGGAAGAGGACATGTTCCCAGCAGGGGATGCGGCCACCGGCACCTATGCTATGGCCAATGCCCTGCCAGGTGATCAATTCCCTCTTGTCCAGGCGATCAAAGAGCAGGTCTATGGTGCGGGTGAAGGCAACCTTGCGGACGAAAGTCGGATCGGTTCGGTGTATTGGAACAGAGGCCTTGGTGCTGCGGTGACGTACATCGAAGCATTGCGGTTGGCGCAGGAAATCCATGACAAGGTTGGAGAGCCTGTGACCGGCGCAGAGTTCCGCGACGGGTATGAAGCGCTCAATATGACCGAAGAGCGCCTGGAAGAGCTTGGCGTGGGCGGTATGTTGGCGCCCTTCTCGATCTCTTGTGAGAACCACGAAGGCGCAGGCAAGTTTGCCATGATGCAGTGGGACGGCGAGAAGTTCGAACAGGTGACTGGCTGGGAAGCGCCGCTCGACCCGGACTACATCCGTGGTTTGGTGGAAGCCTCTGCAGCGAAGTTCGCGGAAGAGAACGACATCACGCCACGCGAATGCTGATCGCGTAAACTTAGAGGGACCGAAGGCACGCCATTTTAGGTCACGCCCTCGGTCCCTTTACTGATCGTCCAAGACTATTAACCCAGGTTCGGCCCCCCAATCAGTCCGCGCCCAAAGTATGGCTATTGCCCTATGACTGCAGAGACAGACAACATTCTGGAACTCGACACCGTTGAGGTCGTCTATGACAACGTGATCGCCGCGTTGCATGATGTCTCTCTGAGCGTGCCACGCGGCAAGATCGTCGCTTTGCTTGGCGGCAACGGTGCTGGGAAAAGCACAACCCTGAAGTCTATCTCGACCATGCTTGCAGCAGAGCGGGGCAAGGTAACCAGTGGATCAATCACCTACGATGGTGTCTCGGTCAAAAATCAAGACCCCGCTGATATGGTTGGGCTCGGAATGGTGCAAGTCCTGGAAGGGCGACGCTGTTTTGGTCACCTGACCGTGGAAGAAAACATCATCACCGGCGCTTACTCCCGTAAGCTTTCCAAGGGCGAGATGCAGGACGAACTCGACAAAGTTTATGGCTACTTCCAGCGCCTGAAACATCTGCGAAAGAACCAGGCCGGTTTCACGTCGGGCGGCGAGCAGCAAATGGTCGCCGTCGCGCGCGCCATGATGGCGAAGCCGAAAATGTTGCTACTGGATGAGCCATCAATGGGCCTCGCCCCACAGTTGGTGGCTGAAATCTTTAACATCGTGAACGAGCTCAACCAGAACGAAGGGGTGAGTATTCTGTTGGCCGAACAAAACACCAATGTGGCGCTCAGAAACGCGGATTTCGGCTACATCATCGAGACTGGCCACGTGATGTTGAGCGGGAAAGCAAAGGACTTGCTCAACGACGAGAAGGTCAAAGAGCTCTACCTCGGTATTTCGAAAGAAGGGCGCAAGAACTTCCGTGACGTGCTGCGCGAAGAAAGCGCGACCCATGCAGAACTTCATCATCACTAGGGGGGCACGATGACTGCTGTAAGTACAGATATTGCCCGTAACTTTCCAATCGGCGAGCCAATCCTAGAAGTTCGCAACATCTCATTGAGCTTTGGCGGTGTCAAAGCGATCACCGACAGCTCCTTCTCTGTGCTGACCCACGAGATCAAGGCGATCATTGGTCCGAACGGCGCTGGCAAAAGCTCTATGCTGAATTGCATCAATGGCATCTACAAGCCGCAAGAAGGGACAATCGCCTTCAGAGGCAAGGTGATGGAGAAGATAAATCCCAACCTTATTGCGCAGATGGGCATATCAAGGACGTTTCAGAACCTCGCCTTGTTCAAACGAATGTCGGTGCTCGACAACATCCTTGTCGGTCGCAAACTGCATATGCACGCGAATTTCCTACAGGTTGCTTTTCAGCTTCCCAAAGCCCGACAGGAAGAAAACGAAAACCGCAAATACTGTGAAGAAATCGTCGAATTCCTCGAGATCACCGACATACGAGATACGCCCGTCGGTAAGCTGCCCTACGGTCTTCAGAAAAAGGTTGAACTTGGGCGGGCACTTGCAACCGAGGCGGACATCCTGCTTCTCGACGAGCCCATGGCGGGCATGAATGTCGAAGAAAAACGCGAGATGTGCCGCTTTATCCTGAAGGTCAATGACGAGTTTGGCACCACCATGGTTCTGATCGAGCATGACATGGGGGTCGTCATGGACATCTCCGACAACGTGGTTGTGCTCGACTATGGCAAGATCATCGCAGACGGGCCGCCCGAAGAGGTCCGTTCGAACCAAGACGTCATCGACGCCTATTTGGGAGTAGCCCATGATTGAGTTTCTTTTCTTCATCGAGGTCGTGGTTGCCGGGATGCTCGCGGGCACGATGTACTCGCTGGTCGCCTTGGGCTTTGTGCTGATCTACAAGGCGTCCTCGACCTTTAACTTTGCCCAGGGCGCCATGGTGTTTTTCGCCGTCCTGTCCTTTGTGGGCTTTATGGAGTTGGGCCTGCCCTTCACCATCGCCTTCTTCGTGACCATCCTGCTGATGATCTTGGTGGGTTTTTGCACCCAACGCTTGGTCATTCAGCCTCTCATGTCAGAGAGCGAGGACACAGTCCTGATGGCCACCATCGGGCTTGGCTTTGTGCTGGAAGGTCTGGCACAAGCGGCCTGGGGCGTTGAGGTTCGGCGACTGGATCTCGGGATTGGCGACTTCCCAATCCCATGGATCGTCGACTCCACCGGGCTCTTCATCAGCGCGCTCGATTTAACCGCAGGTCTGGTCGCAGCAGGTTTGATCATCGTTTTGGCGCTTTTGTTCCGCTACACCAAGGTCGGTCTTGGGCTGCGCGCCGTTGCAGATGATCCAGGCGCCGCGAGTTCCATTGGCATCCCACTGAACAGCATCACTTTGATGGTTTGGTCTGCCGCCGGGGTTGTGGCCTTGGTCGCAGGCATGATGTGGGGCGCCCGTGCCGGCGTTCAGTTCGCGCTTGTCGATCTTGCTCTCAAAGCCCTCCCTGTCCTGATCATAGGTGGCTTTTCATCGATCCCTGGCGCAATTGTCGGCGGCCTTATCATCGGTGTCGCCGAAAAAGTGTTGGAGGTCTATATCGGTCCAGCTTTCGGTGGCGGCATCGAGGTTTGGGCGCCTTTCGTCATCGCCATCTTTTTCTTGCTGTGGCGGCCTCAGGGTCTGTTCGGCGAAAAGCTCATCAGACGTGTGTGAGGAACGGATATGAAATCTAAACCTATCGTCATGAACTTCACACGCGGTGACGTCACGAACTTCATCGTCCTGATGGGGATCGGGTTCGCCTTTATCCCCTTCCTGGTGCAGACCGATTACTGGTACTCCTCGATCCTGATACCCTGGCTGTGTCTGGCGCTTGCCGCCATTGGGCAGCAGATCGTTATGGGCTATGCGGGGCAGCTTGCCCTCGGGGCTGCAGGCTTTATGGCGGCGGGCGCCTTTGCCCTCTTCAACCTCGAGCTGCGACTGCCGTTTCTAGGCTTTCCGATAAACTTAGCCCTGTCGGGCCTCATCGCGGCGGCCTTCGGCATTCTCTTTGGTCTGCCCAGTCTCAGGGTGCGTGGGATCTATCTGATGGTCGCCACGCTCGCCTCGCAGTTCTTTATCATCTGGATGATCGACAAATTCGGCTGGTTCAAAAACTACGACACCTCTGGGATCATCACCGCGCAGGACATCGTGATCTTTGGCAAAGAGTTCACCACGCCCTTGGAGATGTATTTGGTTGTTCTGGTTGTCGTTACGATCATGACGATCCTCGCGATCAACATGACCCGGGGCAGTACCGGTCGAAATTGGATGGCGGTGCGCGATATGGATATCGCGGCTGAGTCTATGGGGATCTCGCTTTTGCGGACCAAGCTGCAGGCCTTTGCCATCAGCGCCTTTTTCTGCGGGGTTGCAGGAGCCCTCTTCGCCTTCACCTATCTGAAATCGATGGAACCGGTGGCCTTCGACATCAAGCTTTCGTTCCGGATCCTTTTCATGGTGATCCTCGGCGGCCTTGGGACCATCAGCGGTGCCTTCATCGGAGCCGCCTTTATCCTGCTGTTCCCGGTGGTCCTGAACACACTCGGCAACGAGTTCTTCCACGGCATGGTCGACGCGACGATCATCTCATCGATTGAATTGGTCGTGTTCGGTGTGCTGATCATTGTCTTTATGATCTACGAGCCGCTGGGAATGGCGAAGCTTTGGGAGAACATCAAACAATCCTTGTTCTCGAGGCGAACCCCCAAGTCTGGACCAAGCAGCGCATCCTCAAGCGCCGTTCAAAGCCCATGAAGCTTTAAGCGTTTCTTGGGCGCGGTCCCACACGGGCCGCGCCTTACCGTTTTGCGCAGGAGCGCTTGCTGAGAGTGAAACAGAAGGTTTCCTGAAATGACCCAAAACAGACGCCAACATCTCGCGTTTCTTGGGGCCGCTGCGGTGCTTCCACTCGTACCTGCAAAGGCGCGGGCGGAAACCGTCCATGAGGTTCAAATGCTGAACCATCATCCCGAGGACGACAAAAAGCTGATGGTGTTCTACCCAGAGATCTTACAGGCGCAACCTGGAGATATTATCCGGTTTGTTTCCGCGGATAAAAACCATAATTCCGAAGCCTATAAGACCATGTTGCCGGATGGTGCGGAGCACTGGAAAAGTAAGATCGGGAAAGATTTTGATCTACCGGTCGAGGCCGAAGGCACCTATGGCTACTTCTGTACGCCCCATAAGTCCTGGGGAATGGTTGGTCTGCTCTTGGTAGGAGATGCCTCCACCAACTACGAGGCGGTGAAAACTGTCCGTAAGCGGGGAAAAGCGAAAACGCGCTTTGAAGAGCTCTTCGCCGAAGCGGATAAAATACTCGCCGGTGAAGCATAATTGTGTGAAATTGGAAACCTAGGCCGCGGCCTTAGACAAAAAAGTGCCCAAAGTGGCATGCAAAAAAAAGACGATCAGATGGCATTTTCGGGCGGTTCTTGACATCTAAGGGAGGATGACATGACGAAACGACTGCTGACGATTTTGATGGGGACAGCGCTCTGCGCAACACCCGTCATCGCGAAAAACACCTCGAGTTTAACACACACTCTGGTGATGCAAGATCTCGACAGCCCCTGGGACATGGCGTTTCTCGACGACGGGACCATGTTCTTCACCGAAAAATGCGATGGGCTGTCCGTCAGAATGCCCGATGGCACGGTGAACCCGCTTCTTGGGATGAGCGACACCGACGACTATCCGGCCACAGCAGAGGATCTCTTTTGCGAAGGCCAAGCTGGCATGATGGGCGTGGCGGTCGATCCGGCTTTCTCCGACAATCGCCGGATCTATGTTTATTCGACATCCAATATGTCCAACCCACACACCAATCGCTTGATGCGGTTGGTCGTGAATGATGACTTCACCGGTGTCTCGGATCGCACCGATATCGTCGATGATGTGCCCTATAAAATGGAAGCCTCTGACCACCCCTTCGGTGGACCGGGTGCCCATAATGGTGGACGTGTCCGCTTTGGCCCAGAAGGCCATCTGTGGCTGACCACAGGGGACAATCACAACGAAGACGTACCGCAAAGCCCGACTCTGATGGGCTCCAAGATCATGCGGATGGATACCGATGGCAATGCCGTGGCGGCTAACAGTCCGCCCGAGGGCTTCGACCCGCGCACCTACACCTATGGCCACCGCAACGTGCAAGGCATTGCATTCCATCCAGTGAGCGGCAAGGCGATCACCGCAGAGCACGGGCCCTGGCACTCTGATGAAATCACCGTCTTGGTGAATGGCGGCAATGCTGGTTGGGATCCACGTGGGAACATGGCGGGACGCCCTGACTGTCCAGATGGGTATTGCGGCTACAGCCCGAACCAAATGGAAGGCATGGACCGCTATGAGCGCGCTTCGTTCATGCCGATGACCGATCTGGACACCTATCCAGATGCGATGCAACCGGTTTGGGACAATAATGGTTGGTCACAAGGCACCTCCTCCAATGTCTTCCTTGAGGGGGACGCTTGGGGCGACTGGAATGGTGCAATGGCCGTCGGTGTGATGGGGATCGGCTTTGGCGGCACCCCAATCGGGCAACGGATCGACATCTTTATCCTGGACGATGAAGATCACTCGGTGGTTGATGTGATGGAAATGACCCTTCCCGAGGGCATGGAAGCCGGGCGCTTTCGGTCTGTCGTATTGGGTCCTGAAGGCAGCCTCTACACCGCGACCGATGAGGGCATGATCCACAAGCTGACACCATAACTAAAAAAAAAACCGCGTCGCGTCGCTTAAGAGCGGCGCGACACCGTTTGGTTTCAGTCGCCGATCACGAAAGAAACCGGGATCTCAAAGCGTTGATCGTCCACCCGGATGAGATAGAGATCATCACCCAAGCGCCACTCGGTATCCGTACCAACCCCCGACATGGTCGTATCGGCCCGAAGGAACGCACCATGTTCAAAGAACAGAAGGCGCGAAAACCCATTTGAGAATGTGGCGCTGACCGTAGCGTCGCCACCGGTGCTGCGCGCCACTGCGATGTCGCATGTGCCGAGCTCTTGCCCGACTTCTTGCGCGCAAGGCGCCGTCGATCTGTCGTCGAACTTTCGGCGTTTCGCACGATCACGGCTGTCATTTGCGCCCCGCACGATCACCCCGTCAGGTCCCGCGACTGGCACCAAAGCGTCCGCAAGCGCAAAACCCTTGGCGCCCATCGGAAATGTCTGGACCTCACACCACGTCTCGTTGCCTGTCTCGGTGCAGCCTCGATTGCTGAATACTTCGCCCTCAGCATAGACTGAAACCTGAGATGCCCCCCGTGACGGCGTCTGATAAAGGATAAGCTCTTGTCCAGGCGCGCCCTGCCACCGTCGCACGCCCCCCTCAGAAGGCGCCAACAGCATCGCGTGATCGGGTTTTGCGCCCTGTGGCATCACTTGTGTTGGTGGACTGACCCAACAGACGACGAGCGCAAGCGCCACGAAAAACCTATTTTGCATGACCGAACCCCTCCGCAAATCAGTCTAGCGAAGGCCTTCACCCCTCGCGATGGATTTTTTGCGGGGAGCGTGGCTCGCACACAGGACGCATCCAAGCGCCGCATGCAAGCGGGTACAGTGTTAGTCCTACCGCCTTAGGCCGATCCTCCAGGGGGTACTCTCTCGGCGTTAGATATCCGAGCGGATCCGGGCGTTTTTTGAATCATAGGGGCAGTCCTCGACGATTTGCGCAGGCCAAAGCTGATTGAACATTTTGACCTGCAACTTCGTTCCCGGAACAGCGACATCCGGTGAGACGTAACCCATCGCAATGGATTTGTTGAACGCCGCGGACCAGCCGCCGGAGGTGAGCCGCCCGACGCGTTTCTCACCCGCATAAAGAGCTTCGCGCCCCCAAGGATCAGCGTCTTCTGGCCCATCGATCAAAAGCGTGACGCAGCGCGACCGAATGCCGGTCTCTTCCATCTTCGTCTTGCCATAGAAGTCTTTGGTAAGATCGACAAAGCGGTCAAGCCCGGCTTCCAGTGGGGTCGCATCACGCCCAAGCTCGGTGCCGAAAGCGCGATAGCTTTTCTCTTGCCGTAGCCAATTTTGCGCGCGCGCGCCCACAAGTTTCAGATCATGCTCCGCACCCGCAGTCAGAAGCAGATCCCACAGGTAGTTTTGCATCTCGATCGGATGGTGAAGCTCCCACCCAAGCTCGCCCGTGTAGGCGACGCGCAGGGCCATGACCGGACACATCTCAAGCTCGATCTCACGTGCGGAAAGCCATGGAAAACGCGCATTGGAAAGCGCAGTGTCGGGTGCTGCATCACGGATGATCTTCTGCAGCACATCACGCGATTTCGGACCGGCCAGGGCAAAGACACCGTATTTGCTGGTCACATCTTCTTCGTTGATGCGGCCAAACTCCGGCTCTTTTTCCATGATGGCTTTGTAGAGATAGTCTTGGTCATAGGCCTGCCACGCCCCTGCAGATACGAGGTAAAAACTGTCCTCCGCCTCACGGACGATGGTGTATTCGCTGCGCACCGTTCCTGCGCTGGTTAGCGCATAGGTCAGGTTGACCCGACCGACTTTGGGCAGGCGGTTGCAGGTGAACCAATCAAGGAATGCGCTCGCCCCCGGGCCGCTGATCCGATGCTTGGCAAAGGCGGTGGCGTCGATCAAACCCACAGTGTTGCGGATCGCCTCGGCCTCAGCTTTGGCATATTGCCACCAGCCACCTCGTCGGAAAGACCGCGCTTTATGGTCGAAGCGCTCCGAGGCGTCAGTCGGCCCGTAGTAGTTCGGGCGTTCCCAGCCATTCACCTGCCCGAACTGCGCGCCGGCTGCCTTCTGTCGGTCATAAGCAGGCGAGGTTTTTAGCGGTCGGCAGGCCTCACGTTCCTCGTCAGGGTGGTGCAGGATATAGACGTGGGAATAGCATTCCTCGTTCTTACGCGTGGCGTATTCCGTCGTCATCCAAGTGCCGTAGCGCTTTGGATCGAGGCTCGCCATATCGATCTCAGCCTCGCCTTCGGTCAACAGTTGCGCCATGTGATGACCTGCTCCGCCAGCCGCGGTGATGCCAAAGCTAAAGCCCTCGGCAAGCCACATGTTTGTCAGACCAGGCGCTTCGCCGATCAGCGGGTTGCCATCCGGCGTGTAGCAGATCGGACCGTTGTAATCGTCTTTGAGCCCCACCGTCTCTGAGCTTGGGATCCGGTGAATGAAGGACATGTACTCTTCTTCAATCCGTTCGAGATCCAATGGGAAAAGATCGGCCCGGAAGCCTTCTGGTACCGAATAGGGGAAGCGCGCAGGCGCACCTTCTTCGTATGGTCCCAGGATCCAGCCGCCCCTTTCCTCTCGGACATACCATTTCGCATCGGCATCGCGCAGAACCGGGTGTTGCGGGTTGTTCTCTCGCCACGCCACCAAGGCAGGATCAGGTTCGGTGACAATGTATTGGTGCTCAACCGGTATGGCTGGGATCTTGATCCCCAAAAGCTCCGCCGTACGTTGCGCGTGGTTGCCTGTCGCCGTGATCACATGTTCTGCGGTGATCTCAAAACGCTCCTCAGTAGGGACGAGAGAATTTCCCCGCTCAGCCATCTTGGTACAGGACACCACCCATTCAGAGCCGGTCCACCGATAGCCGTCCACCTGTACCTTACGCTCAATCTCCACTCCGAAAGCGCGCGCGCCCTTGGCCATCGCTTGGGTCACGTCAGCGGGATTAATGTAGCCATCGGTCGGGTGGTAAATCGCCCCCTCCAGGTCCTCGGTCCGCACGAGCGGATAGCGGTCTTTGATCTGCGCAGGGCTCAGCCATTCATAGGGCACGCCGCAAGTCTCAGCTGTGGAGGCATAAAGCATGTATTCATCCATGCGCGCCTTGCTTTGCGCCATCCGCAAATTGCCGACAACAAAAAAGCCGGGGTTCAGCCCAGTTTCCGCCTCAAGCCCTTTGTAGAACTTGATCGAATAGTCATGGATATGAGTGGTGGCATAACTCATGTTGAAATAGGGCAAGAGCCCCGCGGCGTGCCAAGTGGAACCGCTGGTCAGCTCATCGCGCTCCAACAGCACCGTGTCCCAACCGGCTTTGCCCAAGTGGTAGGCAATAGAGGTTCCGACGGCGCCGCCGCCGACCACCAAAGCACGGGTATGGGTTTTCATGTCGGCACTCCTGCAAGATTCTGAACCGACCATGCCTCTTGGCAGTCGGTGGAGCCAATCCCTGGCGACGCATGGGCGGCCAAAAACGACTGAATGAGGTCAAAACCAGCCCTGGGGCGGCTGCGTGCAGTCCCTGACAGCAATGGTTTTCTCCTAGCCTATTCGCGCGCGTTCAATCCAAGCTCAACCAGAAGGCTGTGGAAATCCCAGACCACCCAGCTTTCTGCGATCTTGCCCCCTTCGATCTTATCTATCTGAACGCCGGTCCAGGCGACAGATCGGTTTGTGGCCGCTTGACCGAGATAGGGACCGCTCTGTGTGCCTGCAAAACGCCAATGCGTGGCAACCATATCGCCCTCGGCGATTTGGCGATAGATCTCCACTGTGAGATCGGGAAAGGCGCTGTGCGTGCCTTCGACAATTTGCACCCAGGTTTGCAGGTCAACACTGCCAACCCCGCCTGCAGATTTTGGTTCTTGGTGGTTCATGTAACCCGGCGCAAAGATCGCGGTGTCGATCACCGCATCGCCAGCCCACATCTCCACCGCCTGCCGTGACAGGTTCTTCACTTCGCTCATATCTGAGGCCCTCGCCGCTTGGCTGAAAATCAAAGCGGCCACGATAGCCAGCGGTCCCAAAATCATTCGCATTTTCATCGTATCTCCGCTCAACCCGGTGCCTATGCATACGGACAGACTAGCATTTTCAGAGGTCTCTCGGATCAGAAATTCGCGCGGACATCGGGCAGATTGAGCTCGTTCACAAGATCGCGGACCTCTTGTCGGGCCGCAATGTTAGACATGCTCAGACTGCTGACACCCACATCCCGCAGATCAAGGAGTGTGAGCCCTCGTGGGAAAAGTTCTCGGAAGATGACCCGCTCCGAGAAGCCCGGCGCGACTCGAAACCCAATCCGTTGAGACAGATCCGACAGCGCGTCCCCCACCTTTTTCTTATTGTGCATCTGCTGGCTGCCCATGCGGTTGCGCAGGACAATCCAATCGATGGGTTTGAGCTCTGCCCGCGCTCGAAGCTGCCGCGCGTTCCAGACCATTTCCGAATACACCGAAGGTCCAGTGATCTTGCCGGTCTCAGGATCATGCCGGGCCAAAAGATCGAAATCGATGAAACTGTCATTGAGCGGCGTGACCAGTGTATCGGCCAGCGAGTGGGCCATTTGGCTCAGGCGGGTGTGGCTGCCGGGACAATCGATGAGTAGAAAATCCACGGCGTCTTCAAGCTCTGAAACCGCTGCATCGAGCCGCAGATCATATATGTTTTGCCCATCCTGGACTGTGGCGGGGTCGACCTCTGGCAAGGGCAAATAATATGGTACGGGAAGATCATGAGCCTCGCGCCGACAAAAGGCGACGCGGTTTTCAATATACCGGCCAAAGCTGCGCTGTCGCAGGTCCAGATCAAGCGCCCCGACCCGATGCCCCATCCGCGCCAAAGCTGTCGCCAAATGCATTGTGGTGGTGGATTTTCCCGATCCGCCTTTTTCGTTTCCAATGACCAGGATGTGGGCCATTCACCTGCACCATTTCCACGAGAAGCGGCGCATGCGCCGGATGAGTCGACTATATGTAGGGGTTTCTGAGAAGAAAAGCACTCTCTAAGCCCTCATTCCAAGAGCTTCCCGCCCGTGTGGATAAGGCTAAGCATTGCCTGTGGATAACTTCTCGTTATGCTGCGCGAGCGAGCAGTGAAAGGACGCCTGCCATGAAAGTTAAGATCGATATCGATATGACGCCGATGGAGGCGCGCGAGCTTTTTGGATTGCCCGATGTTCGCCCGCTGCAAGAAGCCTGGCTTGCGAAGATGAATGCTCAAATGGAAGAGCACCTAGATCAAATGACACCCGAGGGCATGATCCAGGCTTGGATCAAAGCGGCCAGCGGCAATGCGGAATGGATGACCGAACTGATGAAGATGCCCGGCTTCATGGGAATGAGCAGCAAGGACGAGTGAGTCCTTGCTTGCGAGTCTTAAACTATTATCCTAGTTGTTCTCTTCACCTGCGCCTTGTGGCGTTTCTGTTGAAATTACGCCTGCCGCTGTTTTGAACACACTCAAAATGTCGACTTTAATTTCCCCATCTTCAGATCCTTTTGATGTAGGTTCACCAAAAGCAGCTCCTGTGGCAGGCTGATCATTGTTATCTCTATCCATTTCCTCACTGTTACGTCCCTTGAGCACACCCGCAAAACTCACAAGGTGCGATAGATAGTTGAAGACTTTGTACCAAAAAGGCCCACCTAGACCGATGAGAATCCCGGCAAGCAACACGTTCAAGAACCAGAGAAAAAGGTGCGGCACCCATCCTCCCTCCTTGAATACATCGCATTCAGAGGGACCCTCGAATTCGTTGAAGCAAGCGTAAGGAAAATACGCCGCTCCGATCGGTAAAACCTTTTCGCTTGTTAACGGCCCAACAGCTGCCTGAAAGTCACTAAAAACCTTGTTGAGTTTTTCATAATCGATTTCGCTTGATGAGGTCTCGCTGTCGCCAACATCTTCTTCGTTCTGCTCCTCAGTGTCTAGTGTGCCAGACTGCTGATCACTCTGATTGTCCTGAATATCCTTAATATCATTTAGCAGATCCTGTAGCGAATTATATTGATCGTCGCTCTCTTTTACTATTTGTTCAGCCCTTGCCAGTAGATCCTCTCTAGCCTCGGGGCTATCTACGAGATGGTTAAAAAGTCGAGCTGCGCTAATATTAAAAGAAACAGCAATGACGAGAGCAATCAAAACCGAGACCATCTGCCCACGTTTTCGATAGGCTTCGTTTCCAGCCGCCTTGTAACGTTCAAATGTGCGCACCGTATCTGTCAGCCACTCGCGTTTTTCCTCGTCAGTATTCTGCTGAGATAGAAACGCCTTGCCCACTTCGGTTTTGGCAAGACGCTGTAGAAATGCGTAGGTGGAGAGTGTTTCAACGCCTCTAACCTTAAACCATGTAGGAACTTCATCAGTTTCAGTCTCATCTGGAAGCGCCGATGAAGTGGTCCCTTCGGCCGGTGCTGCTTGTCCGAAATACTTGTCGAACCATGCAAACAGTTTTTGCCAATTTTTTTGGGGTTGATTTTCATCTTTGCCTTTGTCGTTGTCGTTGTCGTTGTCGTTGTCGTTTTTTGAAATTGGTCTCGCTTCTGGGAGCAATGGGTTTTCAGTAAGGATTGCAACGAGATTCACACAAAACTTTTTCCAAGCTTTGTCATCGCCTTTGAGATTATCACGATCTGAATCACTTTTGCCTTCACTACCACTTATGCCGAAGGACTCAGGGTAACTCTCGACCACAAGATTCCGAAATCTCACTGAGAACTCTTGGTCTAGATACTTTCCAATCATTCTTTTAATGTTGCCACGGCGTTGATTCAGCACGCGAAGGACCGTCTCACTAACACCGCTCACCACAGTTGAAAACAATATCATTGCTACCGCAAACGCCAAAGCACCTTCTAGAATTTGCATAGTTTAATCCCCTGCAAGCACGTAATTGTTCACAGGTGAGGTTACTGCTCTGATTAGATATGAGCAACAATTGAAGAAAAACCTGCTCATTATTAACGGAATCCGGTAAAGTATTGCGTAAACAGTGCTTTAATGCTCAAAAAGGCGGCGGCGCTGTAAACGCGATCCCTTTGCCACCATCGGGGTGGCGCAGGCGAAGTTGATGCGCGTGCAACATCAACCGATCGGCCCTTGCCAGTGTTTCAGGCCCATAGAACGGATCCCCCAGGATCGGGTGTCCAATTTCGCGCATATGCACGCGAAGCTGATGACTACGCCCAGTTTTCGGCATCAAGCGCAACCGTGAGCGATCGCGTCCTAGACGCAGGAGTTTCCACTCTGTTATCGCTTCCCTGCCCTGCTCAAAATCGACCTTTTGCAAAGGGCGGTTCGGCCAATCCACGATCAATGGCAGGTCAACCCGTCCTTCGCGGTCGGAAACCTCACCTGCGACCTCGGCAAGATAGCTTTTGCGCGTTTGCCGCTTCTCAAATTGCAAGCCCAGATGCCGCTGCGCGTGCGCGCTGAGAGCAAAAACCATCACGCCGGAAGTATCTCTGTCCAAGCGGTGAACAAGCAGCGCTTCGGGGAACACCGCTTGAACCCGGTAAAGTAAACAGTCAGCCAGATGCGCCCCCTTCCCTGGCACGGACAAGAGGCCCGAGGGTTTGTCAACGGCCAAAAGCTCATGATCATGATGCAGGATCTGCAATGGCTCTTGGGGGGGAGCATAGTCCGCTGTGGTCACGGTCGGGCAAAAACCATTGATAAAAGCTCCGTCAAGGCGGCTTGATCCGTTTGAGTGAACGCATCGGGCAGATCGCTGTCGATATCGAACACAGCGATCAACTGATCCTCGCGATTCGTCACCGGCAGCACCAGTTCCGAACGGGTGCTAGAGGCGCAGGCGATGTGGCCTGGAAACGCGTCCACATCTGGTACCAGCGCTGGCGCACCACTACGCGCCACAGCGCCACAAACCCCGCGATCAAAGGAGATGGTCAAACAGCCATGGCCACCCTGATAGGGGCCGATCTTGAGCAAATCCGGGGCGACCACGCGGTAAAAACCGGTCCAATCAAATCGTTCATCGCTGTGATGCACTTCGCAGGCCACTGTTGCCATCAGCGCGATGGGATCGTCTTCGCCCTCGACCAAAGACATAACGCGCGCCGTCACATCCGTCCAATCTGACGCAGATAGTTTCAATTTTCAGAGCTTTCCTTCTGCGCCGCAACCAAAGCGGCAAAACACTCAGAGATTGGTAAGACCCAGGCATTAGCGTGTCAAAACCAAACCCGCGTTGGCTCAAGGAACCACCGATGGAACTGAATTACGAACGCATTGGCGAACTTCAGGTCATCACTCCTCAGCAAGAACGGATCGATGCCGCCGTTGCCATCAAATTCAAGGATGAGATGCGCAAACTGACCGCGGATGGCCCGGAAACAGTGATATTGGACCTGGAATCTGTTTCTTTTATCGATAGCAGCGGGCTCGGCGCGATTGTGGGCGCCATGAAGCAATTGGGCGCGGGTCAAACGCTGCAATTGGCGGGTTTGAGCCCAAATGTGGAGAAAGTGTTCCGTCTGACACGCATGGATCGCGTCTTCCGGATTTATATGTCGCGCGACGAAGCGCTTGGGTCAGTTGCCGCAGCGACTTGAACAGAAGAAGCCTAGCGACATGGATGACACAGCTTTGACATCCTTGGACAGACCTGGCGAGATACGTCTTCGGCTGGACCCAGACGCCTATTCGGTGCGATGTGCGCTCGCAGTTGCGGATCGCTGGTTACAAAGCTTCAGCATGACGCCCGATCTGAAAAGCAATGTGGCTATCGTGTTGGGGGAAGTGCTTAACAACGTCGTGGAACATGCCTTCGCTATGAACAAACGGGCGAAGGTGGCCGAGGCCTCGCATGATGCAGGCGATATCTGGGTCGACCTCAATGTCTCCGCGGACACAGTGCACATCTTCGTCAAAGACAGCGGTGGTCCCATGCAGCAACTATCGCTGCCCGAAGGCGCTCTGCCGCATATCCCCGACCAGCTGAGTGACATACCAGAGGGCGGGTTCGGCTGGTTTTTGATCCGCGAGCTTGCCAGCGATCTGCGGTACACACGTCAAGATGGCTGGAACCTTCTAGAGCTAACTGTGCGCGACCCGGCGCTGGCTGGCCGCACGCATTGAAAGACCTTTCACATCGCCCAAACCGCACAGGCTGACATTGACTTGTGGCTCCCTTCATCACGGCTTAGCCTGCCATAGGTTAGTGAGGGATGGCACATGCGTGATTTTCATCTGCCAGGCAGATCAGCGGTTTTTGCAGCGAACGGACTTTGTGCCACATCACATCCCATTGCGGCGCTGGTTGCCATCGAATGCCTGAAAAAAGGCGGCAATGCCATCGATGCAGCGATCTCCGCATCCCTTGTTCTTGGGATCGCTGAGCCGCAAATGACAGGAATTGGCGGCGATTGCTTTGCACTTCTGACGCCGCCTGGAGAAGATCGAATTCTCGCGCTCAATGCGTCTGGTCGCGCGCCAATGGCCGCAGACCCAGAAGCACTACGGACCGCCGGCCATCAAAAAATTCCTGACCACGGTGTTGAGGCCGTGACATTGCCCGGTGCGATTGCCGGTTTTTGTAAGCTCTCCGAAGACTGGGGCAAGCTTGGACTGGCAGATCTGGTAGCGCCAGCCATTCACTATGCTGAAGAGGGCATCCCCGTGGCGCCCCGCACAGCGTTTGACTGGGCCGGTTTCGCAGCCCGTGCCACCGGCGCTGCGCGCGAATACTACCTCCTAAATGGGGCAGACCCACGCGCAGGAAAGGTGTTCCGCGCTCCTGGCCAAGCAGAAGTCCTGCGCCGTGTCGCGTCAGAGGGCCCCAAGGGTTTTTATCAGGGAGAAGTCGCCGCTGACATGGTGACCGCTCTACGAGCCGCTGGCGGGGTTCATACAGAAGCTGATTTCGCTGCGGTCGAGGCCGACTGGGTGACGCCGGTTTCGGGTGCCTACAATGGCGTGGAACTGGTCGAGCATCCGCCGAACTCACAAGGAACCGCTGCGATTTTGTTGGCGAACATTTTGCAGCAATTCGATCTTTCCGCGCTCGACCCTTGGGGCACAGAACGCCTTCATATCGAAGCCGAAGCAACCAAGCTCGCTTATGATGCGAGAAACCGGTTTCTTGCCGATGCCGATCATGTCACGCGGCTTGACCATTTGATGGCGCCGGACACCGCAAAACAGCTTGCGGCACTGATTGATCCTGGGCGCGTGCTTGCCTTTGGTCCGGGTCCAAGCGAAGCGATCCACCGCGAGACCATTTACATTACGGTGGTTGATAAAGACCGCATGTGTGTGTCGCTGATCTATTCGATCTTCCACGATTTCGGCAGTGGGATCGCATCGCCCAAATTCGGGGTTCTTTTGCACAATCGCGGCGCGGGCTTTTCGTTAGAACCCGGCCATCCCAATGAATACGGCCCAGGAAAGCGCCCGATGCATACGATCATTCCGGCGATGCTGAAACAGGGCGGAAAAACGGTGATGCCCTTCGGTGTTATGGGCGGTGCCTATCAAGCCGCAGGGCATGCGCGCTTCTTGACCAATGTGGTGGACTTTAACCTTAGCCCGCAAGACGCCATCGATGGGCCGCGGTCTTTCGCAATTGATGGCGAATTGCGGGTAGAGCGCGGCTACAGTGACACGGTACGCGCTGAACTCTCCGCGCTTGGACATAATGTCGTGGTTCCCGATGCGCCGATTGGCGGCGCCCAAGCAATCCGAATTCATCCAGACGGTATTTTGGAAGCTGGCTCTGATCCCAGAAAAGATGGCTGCGCGTTGGGCTACTGATCGATGCCAAGCCGTCGCCAGGCTCAGTTCATCTGAGCTTGTAGCTCGTACTGCCCGTCTTCAAGTTCGCCAAACATCTCGGAGAGATCGGGGTGATCCACTGGCTCGCCCGTTTCATCGGGCTCGAGGTTCTGCTCTGAAACATAGGCAACGTAATAGCTATGATCGTTTTCTGCCAGTAAGTGATAGAACGGTTGATCCTTGCGCGGCCGACTGTCTTCGGGGATCGCATCATACCATTCTTCGGTGTTGGAAAACTTCGCATCCACGTCGAAAACAACACCGCGAAACGGGTGCTTGCGATGGCGGACAACCTGTCCCAACCGGTATTTTGCCTGAGATTTCAGCATGGCGCACACCCCTCACTCACTCCAACCTAACCGCGGAACCGTGCCTGAGTCCATGATGCCCCCACGACACAGCTTTCATAACACACACTAAACTGGTCGTTTCTGCCGTTTTTTACGGCATCGAACGATTTCCAGCGCTCATCGTGCACGCTAACTCGCAAATCTGTACAGTGTGCAATTCGTCACGCAAAGCCCTTGGTTGCTGTAATACTTACCCCGTGAGGTAGGAGAGCGACAGCCGACCGTCAAAGATGTGATCCTTGTAATCCTCTAAAACCCATTCACGGCCTCTTAAAAATAGGCTAACTTTCTTCAAAATATAAACGCGTGAGGCAGAACATGAGCAGTCGCCAAAGCGCATTGGTCCTTCTTTTGGTGCTGGCGGCCTGCGGCGGCGGCAGCGGTTCTGCGCCTCGGGATTTGGACAATGCGTGCAGCATCGTAAATCAGCGTCCCAAATATCTCACCGCTATGAAAAAAACCGAGCGGAAATGGGGCATTCCGGTGGCGATACAGATGGCCACCATCCACCAAGAAAGCAAGTTCGTGTCCAGTGCGAAGACACCGCATCGCTATGCGCTTGGCGTGATTCCCATGGGCCGGCAGTCTTCGGCCTATGGATATGCGCAAGCTTTGGATGGCACCTGGGACGAGTATGTCGACGGTCCCGGTCGACGCGGGGCCAAGCGCAACAATATCCGAGACGCCACCGATTTCATGGGCTGGTACATGGATAAAAGCTATCGGGTGAATGGGATCTCAAAGTCCGATGCGCGCAACCAGTATCTTGCCTATCACGAAGGCCATGCGGGCTGGCGCCGCGGCTCGTATCGAGGCAAGTCATGGCTGATGGGTGTGGCAGACAATGTCAGCACCCGCGCTGTGATCTACGATCGGCAACTCAAAGCATGCCGAAAGATCTAGGAGCAGATGTTAGCCGCCGCGTTCGTCTTCGATTAATTTTATGTTGAAAAGACGGGACGGCAGGTTGTTGACCGGGACCAAGTCGTCGAAATCAACGCGGGTCTTTTCACCGGTCTCAGAGGTGATGACCCACCCCGCGAGCGCCAACGGGTCACGGTCGAACAAAAGCCGGATTGAGCCATATTCGGGATGGTCGGGGTCTTGGGCGTCCAACACGGTTTGACCGCCGGGGTACTCTCCATGCGCGGTAACCATGCGGGCGCGTTTCAGATCGACTTTGCGCGCTAAGACCAGGTTCAGCGGCGTACGGCGCAAGGGAAACACATCGGTGGATGCATTGTCCAAACTGTCGAAGACAGCCACCTGCCCCCCGCCCGCAACCACCAAGGCTTCGTTGTCGTCATACTCGAACCGAGCCCTCCCGGGGCGCTTGATGTAAAGTGTGCCGCGGCTGATGCTGCCGTCGCTGTTGGTTTGTAGAAACCGCGCTTCAACGGTGCCCAATCCGGTCAGATAAGCGGACAGCTCCTCCAGCGAGGCGGGTTTGGCAAAGCCGGTGACAGGCCACATTAGGAGGACACAGAAGAGTAATCGTCGCATGATCGGTAACTTAGTCTGTGATTGCACCGATTGCACGGGGCGCAAGCTTCACCAATTGGCGAGCGTTTAATGCGGCTCGGGCACCAAGACCTCGCGCTTGCCCACGTGATTGGCGGGAGAAACGACACCGTTGTCTTCCATCTGCTCCACCAGGCGTGCGGCTTTATTGTAGCCGATGGCAAGCTTTCTTTGAACGTAAGAGGTTGAGCATTTGCGATCATTGATCACGATCTGGACCGCTTGATCGTAAAGCGCATCTTCCCCTCCGGTGTTACCGCCAAGACCCAGGACCAGATCGATGTCATCGGCCTTTTCCTCTTCGGGGCCTTCCACCACTCCGCCGACATAATCGGGCGGGCCAAACTGTTTGAGATAGGTGACGATCTCTTCGACCTCTTCATCCGAGGCAAAAGGTCCATGTACCCGGGTGATTTTTGCCCCGCCCGCCATGTAAAGCATATCGCCCATACCAAGAAGCTGCTCAGCCCCCATCTCGCCCAGGATCGTGCGACTATCGACCTTGGAGGTCACTTGGAAACTGATCCGTGTGGGGAAGTTTGCCTTGATGGTGCCTGTGATCACATCGACCGAAGGCCGCTGCGTCGCCATAATCAGATGGATGCCCGACGCCCGCGCCATCTGTGCCAGACGTTGGATACAGGCCTCGATCTCTTTCCCGGCGACCATCATCAGATCGGCCATCTCATCGACGATGACCACGATATAGGGCAGAGCCACGGGTTCGAACTCTTCGGTCTCAAAAATCGGATCGCCGCTTTCGTCATCGAACCCGGTCTGCACCGTGCGAGAGAACATTTCGCCTTTGGACAGGGTTTCGCGTACGCGTCCATTGTAGCCTTCGATGTTCCGAACGCCCATTTTGGACATTTTACGGTAGCGCTCCTCCATTTCGCCCACCACCCATTTGAGTGCGACCACCGCCTTTTTCGGGTCGGTGACCACTGGGCTGAGAAGATGCGGGATGCCATCATAGACACTGAGCTCAAGCATCTTGGGGTCGATCATAATCAACCGGCATTCTTCGGGCGAAAGCTTGTAAAGAAGGCTCAAGATCATCGTGTTGATCGCCACTGACTTCCCCGAGCCCGTGGTGCCCGCGATCAAGAGGTGAGGCATCTTGGCAAGATTGGCGACGATAGGTTCGCCACCGATTTCTTTGCCCAAAGCGAGCGGCAAGCGCATCTTGCTGTCACCAAAGTCACGTGCCGATAGGATTTCGCGCAAGACCACCATTTCGCGGCGTTCATTTGGCAATTCGATCCCGATCACGGACCGGCCCGGTACAGTTGACACCCTTGCTGCCAAGGCTGACATGGATCGGGCGATGTCGTCTGCCAAACCGATCACCCGGCTGGCTTTCAGGCCGGGCGCAGGCTCCAGCTCATACATCGTCACCACAGGTCCGGGACGCACACTGACGATGTCACCTTTGACGCCATAGTCGTCGAGCACGTTTTCCAACATACGTGCGTTTTCTTCGAGCGCCTCATCGCTGAGATAGTGTTTCTCTACCGTCGCAGGATCTGACAGCAATGACAGGGGCGGCGGAACGTAGGCCTCAATTTCGTCGGCCAAGGGCAATCCCGGCTGCGCCTCGGCCACTGCGGTGCGCGATAGTGGCACTGTGCGTTTCGGTGGATGCTCCACCTTTGGACGCGCGATTGGAGCGCGCGGCAGATCGGCCCGCGGCGCGACCGGCTCGGCCACAATGACCTCATCTTCCAACGCATCAAGCGGTTCGAGCGGCAGCTCGTCCTCCATCGGGTGGAGTGAGAGCTCTTCTGCATCTGCCATGGCCATAGGCGACGACAGAGAGGGTTCGGTGCGCCCGCGGCTCGCCGCTACAGCCTGCGCGCGGTCGCTGCGCAGTTTGGAGCGGATGGCATCAGAGATACGCGAGGTCCGGCTATCACTCGGTTGGGACGTATCGAGACGCTCATTAAGCTCCAGTTCATCCGCCTCATCGTCCGGTGCCGAAAAAGCAGGCCCTTGGGAAAAGAGCCGCGGGCTTTGGGTTTCTAGCGCCGCGTCCTCCCATTCGCTCCGTGCAATCAGATCTTCGTCTTCTAGATCAAAATCATCGTCCTCACGCGCCTCTTCTTCCGCGCGGGTCGCTCTCAAGGCACGCCGCTCGGCAGCCTTTTCACGCAGCCTTTGGCTGGCAGCCCCGGCTTTGGCAAAGACCGAAGCGTAGCCATGAAGCAGCCCAAACCATAAAAACCTGCGGATTCCACGCAACTCTCCAACCGTGAAACCAAAAGCGAAAAGCCCCAAGACGAGAGCAAGGACCCCCAGCAAAGCCGATGCCAGTTTTAGCCCCAAGGCAGGCGCAACCGGCATCACGCCCAAGAGCACACCAAGGGCCGTATCGCCAAAAAGCCCGCCCAGACCGAAGCCGTGATTCCATCCCGCATAAGGTGGATAGCTCGCCAAACAGATCGCCAAGACCGCAATGGCAATGGGCATGGCAATTACCCGCGCCAGTGCACGGTTCTCTCCAGTGTGAAAGACAAAGCGTGCCGACCAACCAATAAGCAAAGCAGGCAGCGCCCAAGAGGCGATGCCAAGTATCACATAAAGCGGTGCTGCTGTATAAGCGCCGAAGAGACCGAGCCAATTCTGCGGCGTCTCCTGACTGCCCCCCAAAAAGCTTGGATCGGTATGCGAGTAAGACCCAAGCGCCAGGGCAAGCGCGACGCCCGCCCCCAAAAGCGCCAGTCCCAAAAGCTCTTTGCTGCGCCGTTCGATGGCGGCTTGGGTGGCGCTGTCGAGCAGCGGATCGCGTGGGCGGGAGTTGTAGGCCATAGCTTACTCCTCGGGGTAAAGACACGCGCGGAGCAATCTCAGCCCGCGGTCGGTTTCTGCTTCAGAGGCCACAAGGGCCACGCGGATGTAGCCCTGTCCGGGATTTCCATGATCGGTGTCGCGCGCAAGATAAGCGCCTGGCAAAGTCAACACGCCAGTCTCGCGCCAAAGCTTGAGCGTCGCCGCCTCACCATCCTCAACCGGAAGCCACAGAAAAAACCCAGCCTGTGGCGTCTGAAATTCCGGCACATGATTGCCCAAAATCCGGTCTGCAAGATCGAACTTCTCAGCATAGAGCGCGCGGCTTTCTGCGACATGTGTCTCTTCCTGCCAAACCTTTTCCGCGGCGTACTGGAGCGGTAATGGCAAAGGCGCGCCGGCATAGTTTCTGAGACTTTTGATCCTTGCGATATTGGCCGGACCGCTGGTGACAAAGCCAGACCGCAGCCCCGGGAGGTTCGACCGTTTAGACAGCGAATGAAATGCGACGACTTTTTCGGGATCAACCTTTAGGTCGCTCGCTGCCTGCAAGACACCGATCGGTGGGCGATCGCGCCAAATCTCGGAATAGCATTCGTCTGCGGCGACGATAAAGTCGTGTTTCTCGGCCAAGCCCAGAAGGTCGCTCCAGTATGAGGCATCGGCGACAGCGCCTTGGGGATTGGCGGGCGAGCACAAATAGAAAAGCGTCGTCCGGTTCAAAAGCTCTGGCGTCAGCGCGCTCAGATCAGGCAGATGCCCGGTTTCGGCGGTGGCGTTCAAATAAACCGGCTCGGCCCCGATCGACATACTGGCCACGGCATAAACCTGGTAAAACGGATTTGGGATCAAAATCGCGGGACGCACGCCGATTTTGCTTTCCGGACACAGCGCCATCGCGACATTGTAAAGCCCCTCGCGGGTCCCGTTCAGTGGCATGACCTCAGTGTCAGGATCTTTGCGCACGCCGTAGCGGCGGTGAAGCCAGTCGGTAAAGGCTGCGCGTAGGCCCGGCGTCCCCTCATTCGGCGGGTAGCGCCCAAAGCCCTCCGCGTGGCTTTCGATGATGTCCATGATCCATGGCGGAAAGGCGTGGCGCGGTTCACCAATGGACATTTTGACCAACGCGCCACCGGGCGGATGGTCTTCAATCAATGCCCGCAGTCGCGGGAACGCATAAGCAGGCAGATCGGTAAACCGGTCCGGGTACTGCATCGCCAAAATGTGCCTCAATCGCTGGGGTCGTGGCGCCCCTTTGACGCTAAGCTACCGCGCGGTGGCGCGACGGTCCAGTTATTTGCAGCCCAAAAGACCTGCTTTGCGCTTCTTTGGTGACAGGAAGTGTTAAGCTTTCAGCGCTTTTTCCAGTGAGGCACAGATCCGAAGAAGCTTTGCTTCTTCGAACGCCTGCCCCATCACCATCATGCCAGTAGACGGAACACCAGTCGGCATTGAGACCGCGCAGAGCCCCATCAGGTTCCCAATCCGCGTGTTGCGAAGCGCGAGCAAGTTCTCGGACCGGTAGAACGCCTCATCCGAAGCCACACGGTCGAGCGCGGGGGGCATGATGGGGGCGGATGGGATGATCACCGCATCAAGCTCTGCCGAAGCGTCACGCCAATCAAGCCGATGACAGGTGAGCGCGCGCCAAGCCCGGACATACTCGGTCGCCATGAAATTCTTGCCGATCCGAAAACGGGCGCAGACTTGATCAAACATCAGATCGGGTTGCGCCTCGATGGTGTTTTCCCAGATGCCGTAGGCCTCACAATTGTAGACGATGTCTGCAAGTCCCATCGCCGCGGGGACAGCGGGTGCTTGGAATGCCGTAATTGAGACGCCAGCAGCTTCCAGCTTTTCCCGCGCCTGTGTGAACCCTGCGAGCGGCTCTGCGCGGATATCGTCGAACGCTAGGGTTTCCAGAACGCCAAGCTTGAGCCCGTCGAGCCGCACGGGACTGATGTCCGGCACTTCGGTTTCTGCCAGGATCGCCGTGATCAGCGCCGCATCTTCTACGGTTCGGGTCAACGGACCGACCGTGTCGAAACTCGGCGCAAGCGGGACGACGCCCTCTAAAGGGATGAGACCAGAAGTGGTTTTGAACCCAACCAGATCGTTCCAGGCCGATGGTACGCGGATCGACCCCCCCGTGTCGGATCCAATCGCTGCGGCAGACAGCCCAAACGCGACAGAGGCCGCGGCCCCTGAGGAGGATCCCCCCGACACGGCGTTGAGATCGTTGATGCATGGCGGTGTTTCCGTGACCGGATTATATCCCAGCCCTGAGAACGCCAGTTCCGACATATGGGTCTTTCCCAAGCAGACCAATCCTGCCTTGCCAGCCCGAGCGAGCACAGGGCAGTCCTCTGCCGGCACCCTGCCCTTCAACAAGGCAGACCCTGCCTCGGTCGCGACATTGGCGGTGTCAAAGAGATCCTTCCACGAGATCGGAACCCCATCGAGCAGCCCAAGCCGCTGACCCGCCTCAGCGCGCGCCTTGGCCGCTTGCGCCTCGGACAATGCGCGATCCGCAGTCAGCCTTGCAAAGATCCGGTCGCTGAACTCATGCCCCTCTGCGGCCGCGATGAAATGCTGCGTCAACGCCACCGGATCTATGGCTCCGATCTCGATCCCGCGGCCAAGCTCTGCCGCACTCATCCACACCCAACTCTCTAACATGTCTTTTCCTGTCTCTGTGTCGCAGGTGAAGGCTAGACCTCGCCGCCCCGTTGGACAATCCCGATCACGCGGTCATATTCCGCCCTATGAACTCAACTCGGATACTCATTGTCGGCGGCGGCTTGACCGGCACGGCGCTCGCTTTGGGCTTGGCGCGGGCCGGCCACGAGGTGGCGCTGATCGACGCTCAACCGCGGCAGAAACGGGCTGCGGACAGCTTTGACGGGCGGTCATACGCGCTTGCCTTTGCCTCGATGCGGATGTTGATGGCCTTGGGATTGTGGGAGGCGCTGGCGCCAAACGCTCAAGAGATCCTAGGCGTGCGGGTAAGCGATGGCAGAGTGGATCGAGGCCCCGGTCCGTTCGTAATGGAGTTTGATGCGGCAGAGCTTGAGGAAGGCCCGCTCGGCGCAATGGTCGAAGACCGGTTTTTGCGCCAAGCGCTGCTCAACGCGATCACGGACACACCTGGCATCACCGAATATGACGGCGTCACCGTCCAGGATCAGAAAACCGATGAGACCGGCGTTGAAATCACGCTCTCAAACGGTCAACACCTCTCGGGCGTGCTTTTGGTCGGGGCCGATGGACGCGGTGGCGGTGTCGCGACCCGCGCGGGCATCACACGGCAAGTCATCGACTATAACCAGATGGCTCTGGTATGCGCGATCTCTCACGAACGTCCCCATCATGGAATTGCCCATCAATATTTTTTGCCTCCAGGTCCCTTGGCGATCTTGCCATTGACGGGCAACCGGGTGTCGATCGTGTGGAGCGAACGCCGAGCACTCGCAAAGAAAATTCAAACGCTGGGGGATCGGGAGTACTTGCAGGTCCTTCGCCCGCGTTTTGGGGATTTCCTCGGCCGGATTGAACTTGCCGGCAAACGCTATGCCTATCCGCTGAATCGCAGCTTGGCGCGAAGCTTTGTGGCACCGCGTGTTGCATTGGTCGGTGATGCTGTGCGCGGGGTGCATCCGATCGCAGGGCAAGGGCTCAACGCGTCTCTGCGCGATGTGGCGGCGTTGGCCGAGGTGCTGATCGATGCAGAGCGTCGCGGCGAAGACATCGCTTCCCCAATTGTTCTTGAGCGGTATCAGACCTGGCGCCGCGCCGATAGCACGACGCTTGCGACCGCAACGGATGGCTTTAATCGTCTGTTTTCAAATGACTCGACACTTTTGCGGCTCGGCCGCGGCATTGCTTTGGCTGCGGTCGGAAACACCCCGATGCTGCGCCGTGCATTCATGAGAGAGGCCGCTGGGCTCAATGGTGATCTTCCAAGATTGCTCAAAGGCGAGCATCTGATAAGGGTTTAGGGTCCTGACCTTTAGACCGCCTGTAACCTCAACGGCGGCCCCACCCGGCACCGAAATTTGATCGAAATCGCCTCTATGAACGCATAGAAAGCCTCAGAAAACCTTACAGTTCTAGACACTTGTGGTTGGGATTTCGGAGCCGTAGGAATGATCGGATAATCTGCGCGCAACCTACGAGGTTCACGATGCATATCGCCAAACCGATCTTCTCTCTACTTTTTCTTTCTTTGATGTCAGGCATCGTTTCTGCCCATGACATCGAACATAGCCATGAACATGTCGAAGGAGGTTGGAACGCTGAGGCGGGCTTCGTCTCAGATGTCGACATTACGGCCAAGCTCTGGAACCAGCGCGGCAAGTCCATGGAGGAAATTCGCGAGCGCGCCAAATTTGTTGCTGAGACAAGCGACCCGCCCCGTACGCCGGAGGAACTCGCCCGAGACAAGGAACTACAGGAAAAATACTCCGACGCGATTGTCGTCAACTCACTGATGCCCGGTCTTGCAGGTGTACAGGGCGCTCAAAAAGAGCAGGTCATCAGCGGCTTGAACAGCAATTATGACGCTAACATCGACCTCGTGTCCGGCTCGGTCTGGGCTTATCCCGGTGTCAACGATGTGTCTGTTGAAGATACCGTTGAACGCACCGACGCGATCCTTGAGGAAATGGGGGTCGAAAAGGCGAGTTCGGTCGATCATGTCCGGGCAGCAGCAGCGGAAGACCAGCCAGTTGCAATGTACAACACACAGGGCGCTGATTTCCTCGCAGAAGACATGGAACGCATTGTCTGGATGCACGATCAGGGCGTCAAGATCATGGCTTTCACCTATAATTTGGACAACCCTCTCTCTGGCGGGGGGCAAAATCCGGAAGACAAAGGTGTGACCGAACTTGGCATTGAGTTCATCAAGAGCGCTAATCAGCTTGGGATCGTGGTTGATTGCTCGCATGCTTCGGACCAGACCTGCATCGATGCCGCAGAGCATTCGACGAAACCAATCATTGCCTCGCATTCCAATGCCAAGGGTGTTTTCGACAACCTTCGCAACGTATCCGACGACGCGATCCGCGCAGTTGCTCAGAGTGGTGGCGTTGTCTGTCCCCTTGGTGCAGGCCTCTTTTTGAACCCAGAGGGCACGGCCTCTATGGAAGACATCGCCGTGCATGTCGAATACATCGGGACCCTCGTTGGGCGGGAGCACACGTGCTAGGGGTCCGATAAGCTACACCACTATTTCGACATGCTAATGGCGGCTATCCCGAACGATACACTTTATCCACCTGAACAGGGTTTTGGCGCGCCGATGGAAGCCGCCTCAGGCGCTGACATATGGGGCATCGTTGCAGTGCTTGAAGATAAGTATGGCTGGTCCGACGACGAAATACGCGGATTCTTGGGCGAAAACCTGATGCGCGTTTACGAGGCCAACTGGAACTAGCCTCAGGACTTCGGTAACGCGGACGTCCCAGTCAAGCGGTTTTGCGCAGCTGAGGTGATCCGCCCGGGCGGTGACATTGGTTTTCTCCTTGTCCGTCCTGCTTTACTGCTGCCGCGGCTTTTGGCTGCCCGACCGCGGTGAGTTTCTTGACGAAACGGCAGTTAAGACAAACCTCACCCGGTTGCGTGGCTGTGCACTGCAAGGCGAGCAGCAGAGCATGGACGCGCCATTCGGCCGTTGGGGCACTCAAACCTTGATCGCCGGGCTGACCCCGGATGCCCTCATCGCTCCCTGGGGATCGAAGCTGCAAGGGACGGCCCCGCCTTCGAGACCGACATCCGCAAGGTGCCGATCCCTGAGATCGCCCCGGTACGACAGCCATTCTCGACACCCTCGCCGCGCATCGGAACCGCGAAGCCACAGCCGCCCTCAAGGGGCGCGCACGCGCCAAAGCGCTCGCCCGCGACCGACGTCCGCTCTCAAATCCGAATGGCTGGTTTTTGCGCCGCCATCGTGGCCGGGTTTCTCGCCGCCATTGACAGTTGCGGCCGTGACGCGGTTTTTGGTCAGGAGCGGGTATTTGATCTGCACAAAATGCACATCCTCCTTCGCCGCAATCCCGGTTGATCGGACGATTTTGTCCACGGTTTCAGCGACGCACTCAATATGCGCAAAAGTGCCGATCTCATGCGGCGCTAGGTTGCGGGTGATGGCCGCGCCGGCGGCCATAGCCGGGCCGAACTGCACCTTCTCATCTAGCACTTAAAAGGTGACGAGACGAGATGTAGCGACAAGCCGCGCTCCGTGCCGCCGGACATGACCATGATCACACCGTCGCCCACTTCCCCCAGAAACGCCTTTAAGGCAGAGACAGAGAACGCGCGTGTGAAATCGTTCACACACCCATTTCCCTCGGTCTTGCCTGGGATGGCTACAAGGTGTTTAGGATCCAGCGTGCCATCTTCGACACGTTGGGCCAGGCCTGAGACTTCGTCTGGAGCAGTAGTTGGATTCACGTGAATCTGGGCACGCGGCATGGCTCAGCCTCGCGGCGGACGGTATTGATCAGATGGGCCGTGACACCGAACAATATCCGGCGCGCTGGTGATCTGTTGCGCAGCGGCCAACCCTGCGATGCGTAGGTCTTCAGCGTCCCATCCGACGGGGTGGCCACGGGCCATACAAAGCCGCCCATTCACCACAACAGCGTCCACCTGGTCGCGATTGTAATAGCGCACCAATTCCCACTCAAAGTCATGGCTGGGCAGGCACTCTGGCGCCATCATGTCGAGCACAAGAAAATCCGCCGCTTGTCCTGCCGCCAATGCACCATGATCTCCCGCCCCACCGGTCGCTGCAGCCCCTTGCGACGTGGCCGCGTCCACCCAGGTCCAGGCCGCGCCGCAGGAGAAATCCGCCACCGGCAGCCCGTGTTCAATCCGCTGACAGGTTTCGGCAGCCATCAGGTTCTTGAACCCATCCGCGGAGGTCGTATCTGATCCAAGCCCAAAGCGCACACCGCGCTGTGCAAACCGCAAAGCGGGTGCGACTGCGTTGCCTTTCCAGATGCTGGCCAACGGATTGTAAGACGTGGCCGTATCGGTTTCGATGATCAGCTCGATCTCGGGCTCAGATACAAGAGTGGTGTGATGCAAAAGAACGTGCGGACCAAGAACGCCGAATTTGTGCAAAAGTTCGGTGGGGCGCATATTGTGACGTAAAGTGCATTCATGCACCTCTGGAAAATGTTCGTTGGAGTGGATCTGGAGCAAAATGCCTTTGTCTGCACAGAGCGCCGACAGTTTGGTGAGCGTCTCAGGCGTATTGCCCATAAACGAGCTGCAACAGACCGAGGGCGCGATCACCTCTTGACCGGCACAATGATCGATATGTGCCAGGATCACCTCGTTGATTTCGGCCCATGTCTTGCTGCCGTGCCCGGTACCGATCTCACCGGAAAACTCATCCAAGCCACAAGCCGACACCAGTCGGATACCAGTCTCTGACGCGGCGCGATGCACGCCTGCATTCTTATCCAACCCGTTGAGCCCATAGTTCACGACCTTGGTAAACCCGCCCCGCAGAGCCTCCCAAAAAGCCCATTTGGCTGAGAGATAAGACTGCTCCTCGTCCATATCCCGTTCCATTGGATGCCAAATTCGCCGCCAGATTTGCGCAGGCTCTCCACCGATGAGAGCCTTGCCAAAGATTTGACCCACATGGGTGTGCGCGTCGACGAAACCGGGGACAATGGCGCGGCCTGGCAAAGCTGTGGCGTCAGGAAAATCCGATGCTGGGCCAACCTGTGTAATCCGTGCCCCATCAAAACGAATGGCCCAGTCGCGTTTCACCCCACCCGGAGTGAGCAACACATCTGGCGCCAAAGTCGCGCCTTGCGACAGCAGAGCGGGAAAATCCATATTATCGTCGAACGGCCCCCTGGGAGCCGTCCGTCCTTTGGGTCAGTTACTCGAGCGAGATGCGTGACGCATCCACGGCTTCCAGTGGCCCAGTGGCCAGGTATTCCTTGATGAGGTCGCGGGACGGTTCGGCCTCGACAAGACCTTTGCCGACAACCCAATTTGCCTGCACCTCAAGAATGTCAAGCAAGCCGTTTGCCAGCCCGATCTCGTATTCGGCCTCAGCGAACTTGGTCTTGATCGTCTCCAACGACAAGAGGCCCTCCGTTGCCTCGGCCAACGCGTCCATCGCGCCCTCCGGGTTGGACTTGATAAAGTCCTCGGCCTTGATGAGTGCACGCACAAAGGCTGCCAGCTCATCGGGGCGCTCATTCAGCATCTCCGGCGTGGCAGACAACACAAACCATGCGATGTAAGCGTCGCTGCGGTATTCGCGATAGTCATCACCCAGTGCTTTCTCGGCAGCTGGATAAAAATCTGGAAACATAATACCTGCATCGATGTCGCCCCGCGCAAGCGCCGGCACGATGTCGGGTGGTGACACATTGATGACTTCCGCATCGACACCAAACTTTTCAATCAGAGCTTCGGTAAAAAACTCAGTGTTGGACCCTTTGGTTGTCCCGATTTTCTTACCGCTGAGGCTGCTTGGGTCCTCGAACCCAATGGAGCCCTTTGAGATCATGCGGTTCGCGGTGTAGCGCGAAAGCGTCGTGAAGGTGCCAAAGGGTTGTTCGCGAAGGGACGCGATGGAGACCGGGTACTCGGCCATAAACGCCACATCAAGCTGCCCGCCGATCAGCGCTTCCAGCGCACGACGACCAGAGGTGAACTTGACGGTCTCAAGCTCGATCCCTTCATCTTCGAAATAACCTTCGGACATCGCAACGACAATGGGCAGGGTTTGCAGGTTGGGTGCTGTGCCAATTGTGATCTGGCCTGCGCCGGCCAAGCCTGCGCTAAGAACCAGAGCGCTGATGGCACCAGTCATGGATTTCAAAAACATCTCTTTCTCCTTGTTGATTTGTCTTCAGTCTTCGTGGTCCAACAGACCGAGCAATTGGCTGCGCAGCGTCAAGAAAGTGTCGCCCATGCGGTCCACGGGCCGCGGTCGTTCCAACGATACGGGTACTTTTTTGATGATCCGGCCGGGGCCGGTCGACATCACGTAGATCACGTCCGCCAGCCGTAGTGCCTCGTCCACATCGTGCGTGACAAAAAGGACCGTTTTGCGCCGTTTCATCCAGATGCTGGTCAGCAAACCATGCATACGCAGCCGCGTTTGCGCGTCCAAAGCGCCAAAAGGCTCGTCCATCAATAAAACATCCGGATCGGCGGCCAAGGTGCGCGCGATCGCCACCCTCTGCTTCATGCCGCCGGACAGTTGACCCGGAAACTTCTTGGCGTGATCCGCCAAGCCGACCTCACCCAAGGCTACCATGGCCCTCTTGCGACGTTCCACCTTGGGCAGACCAAAGCGTTTGAGCGCAAAATCCACATTCCTGCGCGCCGTAAACCACGGAAAGAGAGCGAAATTCTGAAAAATCACCCCCACGCTGGGGTGCGGCGCAGTAACTTGGCGACCATCCACCTGCACACTGCCTTCTGTCGGCGCTTCAAACCCCGCGACCGCGTTGAGCAATGTCGATTTCCCGCATCCCGAAGGCCCTATCAGTGCGGTAAACGTACCAGGCTCCAGCGTCAAATCTGTGGGAGCCAGAGCCGTGGTCTGCGCATCACCTTGCCCGAACACAACTGTTAGACCGGTGATGCGGACTCGTCCCGCCCCGGGAGCTGCGCTTGGCTCTGTGCCGTTTAACTCTATAACTTGAGCAGGTTGCATAAGCACATATCCCAAACTCCAGAGGTGAGCTTAGTCACACAAATGCGATGCGGTATGCTGCTAAAATCACGCCGCTCCGGTGCTTAAAACGCACCGCTATCCAATATCAGTAAAGGTCTGCTGGTTTTCGCGCCAATTGTACTGAAGCCGCCTGTCTTTTCAGCACGCAAGTCAAGAATTCGGTGCGTTGACAAGTAATTGTCAAAGGCGAATTGCGACCGGTGCGTCCACTTGGGACGTTCTTGAACGCGTCGGAGCTGAGCCATGAAAATTAGAAACTTCGATTTCGCCAAACCGCTTATGTCGATACTTTTCGTTGTTGCAGTTTGGCAGTTCGCGCACAGTTTTGGCCTGACCAATCGGAACCTCTTTCCTGGGCCATGGGATGTCGCAACCGCGTCGATAAAACTCTACAACGACGGCGTCATGATGAAAGACCTCAAAACCTCGGTCTCACGCGCCGTGATCGGGTTTTCCATGGGCGCGAGTCTAGGGATTTTGGCGGGCATACTGACGGCTCGAGTGTCCTACGTGCGCCTCGCGGTCTACCCCTTCTTCAATATCTTACGCCCGATCCCGGCCATCGCCTTAGTGCCCATTGCAATCGTTTGGTTCGGCATTGGAGAGGAGTCGAAGTATTTCGTCATTGCCTACACAGTGTTCCTCGCAGTCTGGCTGGCCACGCATCACGGCATGGAGCACGTGCCGCAAACCTATATTCGAGCCTCTCGATCCCTCGGGGCACCGTGGTGGCGCGAGTTCTTTGAGGTAGTGGTCCCGGCAGCTGCGCCGCACATCTTCGCAGGCTTGCGTTTTGGGGCAGCGCTTGCATTTCTCAGCCTCGTCGCTGCCGAGTTGACCGGGTCATCGGCTGGGATCGGTTACCGTCTTGAAGAGGCGCGGCAGTATTTTCAGGTCGACCGCATGTTTGTGGGGCTGATTCAGCTGGGCCTCCTAGGAGCAATCCTCGATGCGTTCTTTGTCTTCGCCAGCAGGCGCATTGTTCATTGGGAAACCGCGTGATTGTTTGCGCCAGCAAAAGGCGGAGAAGTCCCGCGATTTGTGAGTTGCCTGACGAAATCACGCTGCACGAATTGCCGCTCTTTACGCCGCGGGGCAGAGCTCAAGATAATGCGCGCGCGGCCAAATCTGTCCTGCGAGCGCGCGCAGCGAGAGTTTCGAATTCAAAGGTTGGGCTCTTCTGACCCTTTCGTCGCTTGGTCCACGAACAGCGGGTCTGGGAAAGAGTGCCGTTCGCTAACGAGTGCGTCAACTAGAAAGCCGCTGGACTTTGCTGCCTTTAATATATTCATTTTCATTGGCGGCATGCAGTTCGATGGATGCGTCTGTAAGTTTTCCGACTTTTATGCTTCAATCGTTTGCCCAGCACCGTAATGGCAGCGCAGCAATCACACTGACCCACATTCCCCAAGTAACCTGTTGATTTATCTGTCTTGGTCTTGATATTTACTTTATAAATCATGAGGTTGTTGTCTGCGAGGGGCGTTTTTATGGATCACCCGGAGGGTGCG
>JBCDGN010000025.1:0-41874 GCA_038751255.1 Pseudomonadota bacterium | reverse complement strand
TGGCAAGCAGCAGAAACAACGGGTGAATATACGCTCGTGGGCTGCACCGTCGCGCCAGCATTCGACTTTGCGAATTTTGTTCTGGCGCCGCCGGAGTTCTCTATTCCCATCAAATAGGCGCTGCCCGCCCCCGGTTCCCAGGCGGGGTGGGCGGGTGGGCGCCCAGAACCGGGGGCGTCCAACGGCGGCTAATTTCCGGTTTGCGCACGCACGAAAGAGACCAATTGCGCGGTCGAGCCATCCTTGCCTTCCACCGTTGCGGTGCCTGCCAAAACCGGCTCCAGTGCTTTGGCCAGTTCTTTGCCCAGTTCCACACCCCATTGGTCAAAGCTGTTCAGCCCCAAAACCACCCCTTCGACAAAAACACGATGCTCATAGAGCGCAATGATTTTGCCTAAGATCTCAGGTGTCAGAACCGGATAGATCAAGGTTGTCGAAGGACGGTTGCCTGGAAAGACGCGGTGGCGGGCTTGGCGTTCAAGCTCTGCGCCCTCTAGCCCCTTCGCCGCCATCATTTCTTGCGCGACCTCTAAGGACCGTCCACGCAAAAGTGCCTCCGATTGTGCCAAGCAATTGGCGACCAGTAGCTGTTGATGTGCCGCTAGGTCCGGCTCATGTCCCAAAGCCCCGACGATAAACTCGCATGGCACCACGCCGGTGCCCTGATGGATCAACTGATAAAAGGCGTGCTGGCCATTCGTGCCCGGCTCTCCCCACACAATCGGCCCTGAGGCGCGCGGAAGATCACTGCCGTCCATTGCCACACGCTTGCCATTGCTCTCCATCTCCAGCTGCTGAAGATAAGCTGGCAATCTGGACAAGCGCTGATCATAGGGCAAGACTGCACGGCTGGGATAGCCGCAAATCTGGTGGTGCCAAATCCCAACCAATGCCAGCAAAACTGGTAAGTTCTGGTCCAAAGGCGCTTCGCGGAAGTGGCGATCCATCGCCGCGCCACCTGCCAGAAACGCGCGGAACCGCGCGGGCCCGATCCCGATCATCAGCGCGAGCCCGATAGGTCCCCACATGGAATAGCGCCCACCGACCCAATCGGCGAAGCCAAAGACCCGCTCAGGCGCGATCCCGAATGCCGCCGTGCGTTCTGCAGATGTCGACACAGCGGCGAATTGGCTTGCAGGTGCAGCAACGGTCTTGCCCATCCAATGCCGTGCGGTGGTCGCATTGGTCATTGTCTCAATGGTGGTAAAGGTTTTCGACGCAACGATCACCAAAGTGGTTGCCGGATCAAGCCCGAGCAGGGTCTCAAATATCTGTGCCCCGTCAACATTGGACACAAAGTGAAGCCGCGGTCCATCTGAGAAGGGCGAAAGCGCGATCGCTGCCATGGCCGGGCCAAGATCAGACCCGCCAATGCCGATATTGACCACATCGGTGAGTTTGCCCCCTGCCCCGGCAAAGGCACCCGACCGATCGTCTTCGGCGAAAGCCTCACACCGCGCGAGCGTTTCCCGAACTTCGGGCATAACGTCTTCACCATCGACCATCACAGCACCATCAAGGTTGCGCAGTGCGGTGTGCAGTACGGCGCGATCTTCGGTCTCGTTGATCTTTTCACCGTGAAACATCGCCTCTCGGCGTCCGGCCAAATCAGCGGTTTCGGCCAATCGCAGAAGCATCGCCATGGCCGTGGCATCAATCGAAGTCTTGGAGTAATCGAAGATCATCTCGCCAAGAGCGGCAGAAAAGTTCTCTGCCCGCCCCGGATTTTCTTCAAATAGCTCCAGAATGGGGCGCGACGCCATCGCATCTCGATGGGTTGCGAGCTCTGTCCAGATGTCCATGGGTTTCTACTCCGCCCAATGTATGGTCGCCTGCGAGAGAACAAGCGACACCGGTGCCGCCATAGGGTCATTGAGCCGCGCGGCTTTCTCTAGCGCATCGCGTTTCTCTGTCCCGGTGATCAGAATATGGGTCTCTAGCGCGCCAGTCAGCACCGGCGCTGTCAAGGTGATCCGGGGCTCTTGCGCGCCGTCTGCCCGGAGCGCCATCAGAGCGGGCGCCTCCGTGCTCAGGGCTTCTTCCAGTCGGTCGGCACCGGGAAAAAGCGAGGCCGTATGCATATCGGCGCCCATCCCAAGCAAAAGCACAGACAACGGTAGATGCGGGGCGACTTTCTCAGACAATGGCGCCATCGCCTCATCGGGGGTCATGTCTTCGCGGTAAAAGCTGATGAACTTTGCCGTGGCCGCTTTGTCCTGCAAAAGACGCCTACGGATCAGCGCAGCATTGGACCGTGGCGAATCCTCCGGTACCCAACGCTCATCCCCTACCATCACCGTGACGCGGTCCCACTCGATCTCAGCCCCGCAGAGATCGTCAAACAGAGGCCCAGGTGTGCCGCCACCCGGCACGGCGAGGCTAATTTCTTCGTGAATATTCAGATTGGCTTCGAGCGTCGCCGCAATGCTTGCCGCCAACTCGATGATCATAAATTCGCGATCTGGATATTCGATCACGTTCATATGCGGATTTCCTTCCAGCCACGTCCATCACGGTGCATCAAAGCGAGCGATCCCTCGGGTCCAGACCCCCCCGCCTCATAAGGCATAGGCGCCCGCCTGGGATCGCCTTGCCAGGCATCGATGATCGGATCGGTCCATTTCCAAGCCGCTTCCACCTCGTCGCCGCGCATGAAAAGCGTCTGGTTCCCGCGGATCACGTCCATAATCAGACGCTCATAGGCATCGGCCACTTCTGCCGCACCGGTGCCAAGCGCATCGGCAAAGGTCATATCAAGTGGCACATCGATCAAGCGCATGCCGCCGGGGCCAGGTTCTTTGATGGTCACCCGAAGATCGATCCCTTCATTGGGTTGGAGATGAATGACCAGTTCGTTAGGATTGCCACGTGCGTCGCTGTCAAAGATCGAGTGTTGTGTGTGCTTAAACCGCACCACGATCTCAGACATCCTTGCGCGCAATCGTTTGCCCGTGCGGATGTAGAATGGCGTCCCACTCCAACGCCAATTGGCGACATGGAGCTTCATGGCGATGAAGCTTTCGGTGGTGCTCACAGGGTTTTCGGCGTCCTCAAGATAACTCGCCATCCCGTTCGTCGCGAGATATTGCCCCCGAACGATGTCATCGGGTTCAACCGGTGACAGAGCCCGGATCACCTTCAGTTTTTCGTCTCGCACCGCATCGGGTTCAAATTGCGCCGGTGGTTCCATCGCGACCAGGCAAATCAACTGCATGAGGTGGTTCTGGAACATGTCGCGCATCGCGCCCGAATGGTCATAATAGCTGCCACGCCCGCCAACGCCGACAGTCTCGGACACTGTGATCTGGATGTGATCAATGTATTGGGCGTTCCAAAGCGGTTCGAATAGAATGTTCCCGAACCGTATGGCCATCAGGTTCTGGACGGTTTCTTTGCCCAAGTAATGGTCAATTCGGTAAACTTGCGCCTCATCGAAATGGGTCGCCAACTCGGCATTCAAGGCCTGGGCCGAAGCGAGATCGCGGCCGAAGGGTTTCTCCACCACGATACGGGTCTGGGGCGTCGTCAAGCCGTTGCTATGAACACGATCTGCCAGGTCAGAGAAAAGGGCCGGCGTGACAGAGAAGTAAAACGCACGGACAACATCATCGCGCAGCTGATCTTTGAGCTCTGACCAGCCATCGGTGCCCTTGGCATCTATGGCCACATAGAAAACCTTGTCCAAGAAGGCCGATACGACATCGTCTGGGCGCTCTTCCTTTGGAACAAACTCTTCCAGGGCTGTGCTGATCATGTGGCGGTAGCCGTCCGCATCGAGTTTCGATCTGGCTGCGCCATAGACCCGCGCTTCTGACGGCATCTGGCCAGCGCTAAAACGGCGATAGAGCCCTGGAAGGATTTTGCGTCGCGCCAAATCGCCTGTGCCGCCAAAGACGACCAAATCGAATGGCTCAACCGGTATAGTGCGAGAAACCAAGTTCTGTCCCTCCTGATCAATGCCGCGTTCCCTGGGAGCTTACCCTAGGGCGATGGCAATTCGCTCTACTAAAGCGCAACACCTTACGTGTTAGCGCTAACGTATGCCTTCGGTGCCATAGGCCGTTTGTTCAAACAAGAGGCCAAATCGCGCAGGCATGCGGCATGGGGTTTCACAACCACGTCAGTCTTGCCGTGGGTTCTTTCCGCAGGCGCATCACCCAGCTAACAGTGGTCCAGTTGGTGACAGGAGTATGACATGCGGGATTGCGCAGAACCAAATGCGGGCAAATTTGTCGATCCCGAGGTTACCCTGGACGGTTCTCGGCGCGCCACCGTTGCGCTTACCCATCCCACGACACTTTGGTTTAATACCGGCACCTTGTGCAATATTGCCTGCGTGAACTGCTATATTGAAAGCTCGCCCACAAATGACAGTTTGGTTTATCTGAGCGCAGCTGAGGTCAAGGCCTACTTGCTTGAGATAATGGCGCTCGGCTGGGGGATTGAAGAGATCGGTTTTACCGGCGGCGAGCCCTTTATGAACCCTGAAATGATCGCGATGACCGAGGCCGCGCTTGAAGCCGGGTACCGGGTCCTGATCCTGACCAACGCGATGCAGCCGATGATGCGGCCAAAGGTCATGGCCGGATTACTGCGGCTTCAGAGCGCCTATCCCGATCAGATGACCCTACGCGTGTCGCTCGACCACTACAAAGCACAGCATCATGATGCAGAACGAGGCAAGGGCGGGTTTGAGAAAACGCTGAAAGGCATGGATTGGCTGCGCGATCAGGTGATCCCAATGAGCGTGGCTGGTCGCAGTCTTTGGACAGAATCAGAGGCAGCGGCCCGTGCAGGTTTCGCCGATCTCTTTGAAGCCCGCGGCTATAAACTTGATGCATTTGACCCAGGCCAGCTGGTGATTTTCCCCGAGATGGACGTCACCGTTGATGTCCCCGAGATCACCACCGAGTGCTGGGGCATTTTGGGCAAGTCTCCAGACAGCATGATGTGTGCCTCGTCGCGCATGGTGATCAAACGGCGGGGCGCGGAGCGTCCCTCCGTCGTGGCTTGCACGCTCTTGCCCTACAGCCCTGAGTTCGAACTTGGCGAAACCTTGGAAGAGGCCGCGCGCCCGGTAGCGCTCAATCACCCGCATTGCGCCAAGTTTTGTGTGCTCGGCGGGGCGAGTTGCTCTGCCTAACTCACCGTCTTACGCGAAACGTTGCGACATGTCGCCGATTGCGCTGCCCCATCGCATCTAGACTGCCCGAGCTTTCGCAAACTGATCCGCGTGGCTTTGCGAGACCGGAAACGAAAACACTAGATTTGTGCTTGGGTGACGTCATGGCAATAAAGCCAGTCAAATCTCCGCAGTGCGGCCCCTGGGAAAATTTTATCGGAAACTCCGAGTGCCAGATGGGCAGCTTCGCGGAATAGCGGCAGGCTGAGATGGTAGGCCCAGGCGTTGCGGTTTGCGGCCGCCACGATCCGACGGCACCGTCGCAATCGTGCGGTTTGATATGCCGCAAACGCCTCTGCAGGGCTTTCATGCGCCGACAAGCTTTCGGTGAGCACCCAGGCGTCTTCAATCGCCATACAGGCCCCTTGCGCGAGAAAAGGTAGCGTGGGGTGAACCGCGTCGCCCATCAGCGCTAAACGACCGCGATGCCACACAGACGGCACTGGATGACGGAACAACCCCCAGACATGGGTTTGGGTGACCCGCTCTAGCAAGTCTGGCACCGGGCCCCCGAAATCAGCAAAAGCTTCCTGCAACGCAATCGGGTCTTCGCCGATATCCCAGCCTTCTGCGCGCCAAGTCTTTTGCTCTTTCACCGCCACAAGGTTCATTAGGTGACCATCGCGGAGCGGATAGCAGACCAAATGTCGGCCCGGCCCCATGAAAACCCTCACTTCCGGCTTCACCGGAACCGCCAAGGAGACAAGCGCTCGCCATGCTGTCTGACCTGTGAATTTCGGGTCAGGCGCAGGTCCTAACGCGCGTCGGGCGATCGATTTCAGCCCGTCGGCGGCGACAACCAACGGCGCTGTTGCGTGCCCCTTGTCCCCAGCATCAAGCCGGACACCGCCGGCACCCAAAGCCAAACCTTGAACCTGAACGCCGAGCTTGAGCGAGGCACCCGCGTCGCGCGCAGCTTTGGCCAAAACTTCTATTAGATCGGCGCGGTGCACCAAATGATACCCACCGAGGTCAGTCATGCCCGAAAAATCAAGCCGCAAGACAGATTTGCCATGCTGATAGTCGCACAGCTCTACAGCCATTGCCTCAGGAGATTTCTCTGCGATGTCTTGACCTACGCCCAAGGCGCGTAGGACCTGCATCGCATTGGGGCTGAGTTGGATGCCAGCGCCAACATCGCGCAGAGCATCTGCTTGCTCCAAAACGCTCACGCGCGCGCCCTTTCGGGCAAGCGCAAGCGCCAGGGTCAAGCCGCCGATACCAGCACCGAGAACGGTTACCATACGACCAGCCAATGGTGACGTGGCCCGATTAGGTACAGGGCCGTCAAGATGCTTAAGCCCTGCTACCACATGTATAACCCTGGTATTGGATCAGTCGTCGCGATGAACCTTTTCGCGTCGTTCGTGACGCTCTTGCGCCTCAAGGCTAAGCGTTGTTGTCGGACGGGCTGCCAAGCGTTTGAGCGAAATCGGCTCGCCGGTATCTTGGCAATAGCCATACTCGCCCTCATCAATCCGGCGCAAGGCAGCGTCGATTTTCGCGACCAGCTTGCGTTGACGATCCCGGATCCGCAGCTCAAGCGCCCGGTCGGTTTCTTCTGAGGCACGGTCCGCGATATCAGGGATGTTGCGTGTGCCTTCTTGCAGTCCTTCGATGGTATTCTTGCTCTCTTCCATGAGAGCAGATTTTTGTTTTAGCAATTCCCGTCTGAACCATTCGAGCTGCATGTCGTTCATGAACGGCTCGTGATCCGCGGGGTGATAATCCTCGGGCAGAAAAATCTCAGCTTTCATTGCTGCTCCCATAACATTACCGGCTTCTTCTTGGCCATTGAGGTCAGACATTGGGGACCCTCCCGCGCGGTCGAATACATGAACAACCTATTCATGTCACGTCGTTTCCATGCGTCATGAGTGCTTGTTTCACAGCGTGGTGAACAGCCGGCTTGGTTGCCGTGCCTGCGCGCTCTTGCTAGGGAGGCGCAACCCGTAACCCCGCCGGTTCCGGATCAGTTAAGCTGTGCCAATTGCTGGCTCTGAGGGTATGTTATGACATTACAGTTCACCGGCACTGACCGCTATGTTGCCACCGATGATCTCACCATAGCGGTCAATGCCGCGGTCACATTGGAGCGACCGCTGCTGGTGAAAGGCGAACCAGGTACCGGCAAAACCGAATTGGCGCGCCAGGTCGCCGAGGGGCTCGGTCTGCCCATGCTTGAATGGAACATCAAATCGACCACAAAGGCGCAGCAGGGGCTTTATGAATATGACGCGGTCTCGCGTCTGCGCGACAGCCAGTTGGGTGAATCGCGTGTCCACGACGTCGCTAACTACATCCGCAAGGGCAAGCTCTGGCAGGCATTTGAAGCCGATGGAAAGGTGGTTTTGCTGATCGATGAGATCGACAAAGCCGATATCGAGTTTCCAAACGATCTACTACAGGAACTCGATCGGATGGAGTTCCATGTCTACGAGACAGGAGAATCGATCACCGCGCGGCAACGCCCGATCGTGATCATCACCTCGAACAACGAAAAAGAATTGCCAGACGCGTTCCTGCGGCGCTGCTTTTTCCACTACATCCGTTTCCCCGACATGGAGACCATGAAACGGATCGTCGCTGTGCATTACCCTGGCATCAAAGAAAACCTTCTCAGCACGGCTCTGACCCAGTTTTTCGAACTGCGCGAGATGGATGGGCTGAAGAAAAAACCGTCCACCTCAGAGGTTCTCGATTGGTTGAAGCTCTTGCTGGCGGAGGATCTCAGCCCTGAGGATCTTCGTCGGGAAGGGGCCAACGCGTTGCCGAAACTCCACGGGGCGCTAGTGAAGAACGAACAAGACGTGCAACTCTTCGAGCGATTGGCCTTTATGGCGCGGGGCCGCCGTTGAATCCCCGTTTGGAGAGAGCATGACAGTTTCGGCCTTGCGCCCCATCAGCGCCCTGTTGGGGGCCCTTCTGACCGCTGGTTGCGCAGGTGGGTTGATCGTCCAAGATCCGGTGCCGATCCCGGTCGAGGTCGCCCAAGTCGCCCTGCCCCCGGCAAAAAGCTTTGGGGCGCCGCGACCTCAACCGCCAATGCGCTCGAACCAAGAGATTGCGCGCGATTTTCTGGATCTGTCCTTTCAGTTGGAAAGTGGGACGACTTTGGAGCGTTTTACGCGGTTTGAGGACCCGGTCACCGTGGCGCTTGCAGGCACGATATCGCCTTATGCGGACCGAGAACTGGACCAGTTGGTTGCGCGTCTTCAGCGCGAAGCGGGTCTGAACATCTCACGACTTCCAGACGGCGCCCCGGCGCGTATCGTGGTCGAAGGAATTTCGCGCAAAAACCTAGAACGTGCTGTGCCTGAAGCGGCGTGTTTCGTGTTGCCAACTCGGATCACCTGGGAAGAGTTCCGCAGCAATCCACGCCGTCGCGACTTGGCTTGGTCGCTCCTTGAGACCCGCGAAGCCGCCACAGTCTTCATCCCCGCCGATATTGCGCCGCAAGAAATCCGCGATTGCCTACACGAAGAGATCGCCCAAGCGCTTGGCCCTCTGAACGATCTCTATCGGCTTGAAGATTCGATTTTCAACGACGACAACATGAATTCGGTCCTCACCGGCTTTGACATGCTGGTTTTGCGCGTGACCTACGATCCAAGGCTGCGCAGCGGCATGAGCTTTGAAGAAGTCCAAGCCGTCTTGCCCACTATTCTGGCGCAAAAAAATCCGCGCGGCCAATCGATTCCCACGCGCCCCTATCAACCAAGCCCTAAAGACTGGGTCGACGCGATCCAACGTGCGCTCGGGCCTGGCGGCTCGCAGGGCGCGCGCCGTGCGGCGGCCAATCGCGCTTTGGCGGTCGCTCAAGAGCAAAACTGGCAGGAAACCCGGATGGGTCTGTCGCTCTTTACCGCCGGCAGGCTCGCAGCACCGCGAGATGGGGATTTGGCTTTAGAGGCATTTTTGGGCGCCGAAGACGTCTTTCGCGCACGACGTGCAACAGAGATACATGCCGCGCATGTGGGAATGCCAATCTCCGCCTTTGCCTTGGCGTCTGGGGAACCGGATTTGGCGATCTTGATTGCGGATCGGTACATTCCAGTGGCGCAGCTTTATGAGAATGCCGCACTGCTTGCAGATTTTTACTTCGTGAAATCAGCCGCCTTGATGGAGCAGGGTCAAAAAGCGGCCTCGGAAGCCGCACTGCGTGAAGGCTTTGCTTGGGCACAATTCGGACTGCGCAGCGAACAGGAGATACGGCAGCGCGCGGCAGAGATTGCGGCCTTGCCGCCTCCCGCGATGGAAGAGGAAGCAGGCATATGATCGTGATCGCGGGCGCCGTGCTTGGTGGGTCTTGGGGGGCATGGCTTGCGCGTAAACGGGGTGGAAAGCCTGCTGATATGGCCCAATATGCCGCCGGCTATGCAATTGCGTTTGCATTGCTTGGCTTATTCGTGACGGTTCTGATCGACCGCATAGTGTAAAGTCCGTTCGATGTTCTTGCCGTTTTTCGATCAACTTCGACGGGATGGCATCCCGGTCACTTTGCGGGAATATCTGTTGTTTCTTGAGGCGGTGCAGGCAGGGCTTGCCACCTACGACATCGAAGGCTTCTACTTTCTCGCCCGCAGCGCCATGGTCAAAGACGAGCGCAACCTCGACAAGTTCGACCGCGCTTTTGCCACCGTTTTCGAAGGCTTAGAGTCCATCTCAGTAGATCAGGTGCTTGAGGCCGTCGATCTCCCGGCGGAGTGGCTGCAGAAAATGACCGAAAAGCACTTAAGCGAAGCTGAAAAAGCGGAAATCGAGGCCGTGGGCGGGTTTGAGAAACTCATGGAGACGCTGAAAGAGCGTCTGAAAGAACAACAAGGTCGGCACCAAGGCGGAAATAAATGGGTCGGCACCGGCGGGACCTCGCCATTTGGCGCCTATGGCTACAATCCCGAAGGCGTGCGCATTGGGCAGGACGAATCCCGCCATCGCCGCGCCGTAAAGGTCTGGGACAAGCGCGAATTCAAGAATCTCGATGACACAGTCGAGTTGGGTACGCGCAACATCAAAGTGGCGCTTAAGCGTTTGCGGCAATGGGCACGCGATGGAGCGTTGGACGAGTTGGACTTGGATGGCACGATCCGTGCCACCGCGGAACACGGCTATCTTGATGTGCAAACACGGCCCGAGCGGCGCAACGCAGTGAAGGTTTTGCTGTTTCTCGATGTGGGGGGCTCAATGGACCCCTATATCCGCGTTGTCGAAGAGCTCTTCTCCGCCGCGCGGGCTGAGTTTAAGCACCTGGAGTACTACTATTTCCACAACTGCCTTTATGAAGGTGTTTGGCGCGACAATGCCCGCCGATGGAATGCGCAAATCCCCACATGGGAAGTCCTGCGGACCTATGGTGCTGATTACAAATGTATCTTTGTGGGTGACGCTGCCATGAGCCCTTACGAAATCATGTATCCCGGGGGGGCCAATGAGCATTGGAATGAGGAAACCGGAGAAACCTGGCTCAGACGTGCGCGCGATCAATGGCCCAGCAATCTCTGGATCAACCCTGTGCAGGAAAGACATTGGGACTATACCCAATCCACCCGCATGATTGAGACCATTTTTGAGGGCCAGATGGTGCCAATGACCCTTGAAGGCATTTCACGCGGCATGCGTTTGCTGACCAATTAGGTCTGTCGTGAGCGGCAAATCCCGAAGTGGACTGCCCCTAACCTTCAGACTTGGGAAAGCTCGGGAAAGAAATTGACTCCGGTATAGTTCTTCACTGCAGTGCCAATAACCTTAAACGCAGCGTCGACCACCTGTTGAGCCAACACAAAGGTCATGAACTCGGTGTATCTGATTGTCTGACGCAGCGCGGCTTGCTGCATGCGCAGTGCCTGATCGGCCACTTCTTTATCGATCCGCCCCGATTTCAGCGAAACCTGTGTTTGAAATGAAGCCTGAGCAAGGGATTTGAAATACCCCTCAACAACGTCGCGGTTTGCATTGTACCATTTGCTCGCAACTCCTTTCACTTGCTCTACAATTTTGTCGAAAAGCTCGTCGACTGTGCTCGCATCGAAATCAGATAAACTTCCCATCGCGAAATTACCCCATCGCCTGAGTTGCGCGCAGTGCCTGATTACAGGAAACATCTACGGGTTGTGTGAGACCCACCCCAGCTGGCACGCCGTTTTTTCTATGAATGTCGCTGAGAGAAACCAATTGCATGCGACATCCATCGATCAATTCTAAAAGTAGCTTTTTCGATTTCGATGATGGTGCGTTGTCAAAGGGTGGATTCCAATTTGAAACAATGGTTTCAGCGGTTTTCATGCCTGCAATGGCACTGATGTAATCGCTTTCCTTCGCTGTGAAACTTGCAGGCGTCGCGCACAAGCCCAGGTCCACGCATGCCGTGATTTGTGAAATACTCGTGTAGGCACTCGCCATCGATTTTTCGGCTTCTGGAAGATACGGAGGCGCAAAAACCGAGCATCCACCGAGAGATGTAAACGCTAAAAAAATCAGTAGTTTCAATCTCATGCTTACACCCCATTTGTTCCTGAGTAGAGCAGAACGGATCGCTTTTTACAACAAGCTCCTTCGATCTGGATCCCGAGCGTAGGCTTGAAGGATCGCCAGAACCTGGATCACCTTCGCGCAGCGTCTCACTGAAAGTGCAAAACTTGCGACAGGGTTAACGCCTTCTCGTGGCGTCATGCTTAAATCTTTGTTCTATTTTTGGTCGTTTTCTCTCGCCCGTGGGTAATGGGTGTTTCGGGTGTGTTTTTCATCGGTGGGCCCTTTTTGTGTGGGGCTTTAGTAATCCGATGTCAGGACAATGGTTTTCCATGGCGTAGCGCGCAGCTTAGGTCTGCTTTGCGTCCCGCTTTTTTGCCTTGGCGCTTGTGGCGGCGGTGGTGGTGGCATCAGCGGCGAGGACGGCTTCAACCAACCGAGTACGGGGTTTATTGGGCCGGTCCTGCCGGCACGGCTGAGAGATCCCTCAATCGGCAGTCCCACCAGCGACTGGCATTCCAATGAGTATTTCGCCTCGGGTGGATTGGATGCCATTTCTGCCGCTCAAGGCTATGCCTCGCGCACGCACGGGCATCCAGGGGGAGCGTTGCAAAGGGTGGCCGTCCTTGATTCCGGGGTCCAGGCAGACCACCCGGAATTCGACAGTGTTGAGGTCTATGGATTTCGCTATGACGATCTGAGAGATCTCAACGGACACGGAAGCTCGGTCGCGGGCATCATCGCCGCGCGGCGAGATGGTCTGGGCGTTCATGGGGTCGCCTACAATGCTCGGCCCGTTTCCATTAAGGTGCTGCGGGACCGTCAGGTCATCAATGGGATGCCGATGACGGTTTATGCCACTGCGTCCGATGTGGCGGCAGGCATCTATTCGGCCGCAGGCATATCCCGGTCGGTCCAGCGCTACGACTCTCAGGGCCAACCAGCGATACGCTATATCCCCGGATCTGGGTATGAACCTGATCTTGCCCGTAGCTTTCCGGCTGCGGAGTCGAGTGTGATGAACCTCAGCCTCGGGGGGCCCGATCCCAGAAAAGAGGTCTATACGGCCATGCGGGCGGCGGCGTCTCGCGGCAAGATCATGGTGACCGCGCTTGGCAATGACCGTGTGTCTGGCGCTTCGAATGCACCTGCAATTTATGTAGACGGGATGGACGGGTTGGCGCTCGCAGTGGCAGCGCTAAGACCTGACGGCAGCCGGCTTGCCTCCTTCTCCAATCGCTGCGGCGCACTCTATCATTGCCTGTCCGCTCCGGGGCAGAGCATCACGACAGCCGCCTCGCGCCATGCCGGATCCGGCGCGTTTAGGTCCTTCAGCGGAACATCTGCGGCAGCGCCGCATGTCTCTGGCGCCGCAGCACTCGCCCTTGCCGCCTTTCCAGGCGTGTCACCAAAGCAAGTGGTGGAACGTATCCTGGCCACCGCTGACGATCTCGGCGATCAAGGTTGGGACTCGGTCTACGGACATGGCAGATTGAATATTGAGAGCCTGATGAGCCCTGTTGGCAGCCTATCTGTGCCAGTGTCCGGAGGAGTGAGTGGTGCATCGCAGCCCGTAACAGCATTTCAAGCCGTTTCTGGACCAGGCGGTGCAGTGATCGATCTTGCTGCGGTCTCGGGCGAGATCATGGCGCTTGATGAGATGGGCTTTCCATTCAGCTACGACCTTACAGAGCACGGAACCACGCATCAGCGGTCCCAAGATGACCGCTTGGACACTTTCATAGACCCGTTTGAGACAACTCAGGTGCAAGCCTCTTCGCCTACTCTTGGGCTAAGCGTTTTTGGGATCTCACCAGACCGTTTCATTCCAGACCCCGTCAGGGACCCAGGATCGGAACGTCGCACCTCGTTTCAGACGACCTCCTTCAGCTATGAAGTGTCGCCTCGGATGAAGATCGGGTTTTCCAGTGGCACGGGGCCAGAGGCCGAGTTTTCCGGGCTCCATAATTCTCTGGTGTCAACCGGCATTCTCGGGGCCGAGATGACCGATGTGGAGATGATCCCTTTTAGCGGCGACGGCGATACTATTCGCACCGCGTTGGCTTTGGATGAAAACACCTGGATCGAGCAGATCTATCACGAAGGCGATGGATACTACGGGGAAAATGACACCAACACCCTGATGCTCGGGCTGAGACACTGGAAGGGCCCGATTGAGATCGGCGTGCGATACGGGCAAACTGCAGAGCAAGGCGCAATCGCTGGCGCGGTTTACTCTGGATTCGCGGAAGACATCGCAGCCACGACCTCGACGCTCGCACTCGATCTGGGGTGGCACGCGAGCCCGCGCGTCTCTGCCAGTATCGGCTATGCCATGTCGCAGATTGATCCATCGAGCAGCGGGCTCACGCAATTTGGGATGCAGACCGGTGACAGCGCGTCGGTCGCGCTCTCGTTAAAAAGCCTGAAGCCACATCAAGGCCGGATCACCTTTGTCGCCTCGCTGCCCTATGCCACGAGAAACGGCAGTGCAGTGATGGATGTGCCCGTAGCACGCACTGTTGAGGGCGATGTGATTTACCAGGCACGCAGCGCTGATCTTTCGGTGCAGCGCCGGGAACGCGCGCTCCAAGCTGTCTACAACCGTCGGATCGGGAAGGACGCTTCAATGGATATCGCCGCCTATTCTCGGTTCAACGCCGATCATGTGGCCGGTCGCGAAGACATTGGGGCGGCGTTTCGGATCCGGGTGACCTTCTAAGACGACGCACGACACAGCAACGAGAGCGAGGTTACGGCCTCACCTGCTGCAATCCTCTACTTGAAATTGCCCTGGGGCTGTCTCGTAAAGCGTTGTGGCGCCAACCCAGATACCAATCGGATCACCAGAACCCACCGCGCAGAACTGACCGAAACCGCAAAGCTCCGCCCGATCCTCCTGCCAATGAAGGCTGTTGAAGCTTTCATGGCTCACACAGAGCGGCGTGTCACTGCCCGGCCCGATCATCGCGACACCAAGCGCGGTGGCCATCTGCGCCACCGCCGCCATTTGAGGTCCGTTTTTGGTTGCGTAATCGGGGTCGTCGTAGCCCCACCAATCCCAACATCCATTTGGATTGCCATCGAAGACCCGCGAGATCGCCTGGGGATAGAGCACGACAATATCATTCGCCTCCGCCCATTCGTTATAGCCTGTGGTGGTCGCATATTGATCGCCCAACCGGTCGATCCCCTGCTTGCAACCGTGAAACGCGATATGAAGCTTGCAGTCCGCTCCGGCCGCACAAGCCGTTGGAATATACACAAACCCTTCGTCGGCCATGGAATGGGCTTCGGGATTGCTCAAATAGGCCGATTGCGAAAAAGCCTTCAGATTTTCGGGGACCGTGGGGACTGGATCATCGAGGTGTTCGTAAAGAAACCGCAGAATATCGCCCGCGAGGTCGATTTGGCAGTCGTTGATAAAGGGCTCTTCGGTTTCGCTGCAAGAGATCGGAGCGCCTTCCGCCAGGAAGGCGTGACCGGCGGGAACATCTCTTCGGTAAGCTACTTCGCTTGGGCCAGTAAGGCGGTAGAAGGCTTCGGTCTGATCCATGACCGGTTGGACCACGGTCTCGTCTTCTGTCCCGCTGAAGAGATAGACCCGGTCGCCAGACAACCCAGACACCGGATCGGTCAGGCCAAGGGCGGCAAACCGTTCTGCCGCCGCCAAGGACGCCGCTGGGTCGGGGAGACCCGCATTCCCGGCCATGCACGTGCTGATCGCCTCTAACAATTGCTCCTGAGCACAATAGTAAGGCCCACCCGCAACGACGCCTACGCCGCGTATCACATTTGAAAAGGCAACATGCATCTGCACCGTCATGAAAGCGCCGCTGGAAAGTCCCGAGATGGTCGTCGCGTTGGGATCAAGTGCGAGCTGGGGCAACTCCTGTGACGCAGCCGGCGCCGCTGCCAAGCAAAGGCACACAGAGAAACGAAAAGCACGGGACATTCCAAGAACCTCATGTATTCGGTGCGACGCGCATTTTGCACCTGCAGCGTAACACTGGCTTGGTGAGTCGTCTTGTTTTCCGCGGATTTGACGCGCCGAAGGGTGGTACGCTCAAAAATCAGACGGAACTGTGCTTCGTTGTGTACCGGTCCTGTGCATTCAACTGCATCCGCGGCCTTGCCTCCAACGGGGTGGAGCCCCATTTCACGGGCATGTTGAAACTCACACCCCTCCTTTTGGCGATTGGCTATGCGGTCGCGATGTACGCTTTCTCAGCCTACCGCACCCGGAAAGAGCTCGATCAGCGCTCAACAGAGCTTGTGGACCCGATCCTAAACCATCAAATTTCGAGGCTGGCGCAAGCTTTAGACGTGGATCGGATCAAGGTGTTTCTTTATGAAATCGATCCGGTGAACGGGCTCGCCGCGCCCGACGGGCGGATATTTATCACCCGCGGCTTCTACAACAAGTATCGGCTTGGCGAGGTCACCTCAGAAGAATTGGCAAGTGTTATTGCCCATGAGCTCGGCCATGTCGCACTGGGTCACACCCGAAAACGGATGATCGATTTCACCGGTCAGAACGCACTGCGCACCGCGCTTGCTGTGTTCTTGTCACGTTTCATCCCAGGGGTCGGCGTCCTCATCGCCAATGCGATTGCCACGCTTCTCGCCGCGCGGATGTCCCGCGATGACGAGTATGAAGCAGATGCCTATGCCGCCGCACTGCTGAGCAAAGCTGGGATCGGCACCGGTCCTCAAAAATCGCTCTTCTCCAAGCTCGAGGCGCTGACGCAATCTCAAGCTGGCACGATGCCAGCCTGGTTTCTCAGCCATCCCAAAGTCGGTGAACGGATCGCCGCGATTGAGGCGCTGGAGGCCCGCTGGGGCGGCCTGCCAAGCTCTTAGTTAGAACGGTCATGGCATCACCCTAGCCAACCTTGGCAAGCGCTTTTGCAAACCTCGGCAAACGCGATCGTTTGAGCAAGTCGCGTGGTGCAGGCGACGGCGAAATTGCGCGTCGCGCCTGGTTGAGCGCGGGCGCGACGGCCTTCGTCACGCGAGGTTCGTTCTCATGAAAACAGGCCAATATGAAAGGATCGGGATGCTCTGCCCGCATCCCGTGGCGCGCGAGTGTTGAGGCGGGGAAATCTCTCACATTCAGCGTCAAGATCACATCTGACTTGCCAGAAATCGCTGCCGCCAGCACATGCCGATCATTTTCGTCGGGCAGGCTTAAACTCTCTTCTGCAGTTTCGGGGAAATCTATTTCTGCGTTGGGCCATTCGGTTCGGGTCAGCGCAATCTCTGCGGCAATCATCTCGGCTTGTTCGGGATGGGTTCTGAGCGCAGCGCGGCGCCATTCCTCGAGTATCTGCGCCGACCAAAGCGGCGTGAAAAGACCTGCGTCCGCTAGGTTCAATGTAATCTGCCGCAGAAGCGTAGGATAGAGCACGCAAGCATCGATCAGCACCCGCATTCAACCATCCAATCGCAGGAACAGCGCCTTAAGATAACCGCTTTCGGTCAGCTGCGCATGCTGGGGGTGATCAGGGCTGGCAAAGCCTGTGCGGATCACTTGTGCCACCCGTCCGGCGCGCCCTACCCCGCGGAGAGACGCGTTGCGAAACTTCTCTAGGTCCGCCGCATGAGAACATGAGCAGAGCACCAGATATCCCCCTGGCGCGGTCAAGCGTGCCCCCAGTCGAGCGGTCTTTTCATATGCGCGCAGTCCAGCTTCAAGCGCAGCTTTCTGTGGCGCGAAGGCCGGCGGATCGCAAACCACCAGATCATAGGTGGCATTTTCTTCTGCCAGCTTGGTCATTGCGTCGAACGCATCGCTTTTGAACGTCTCAAAACGCTCCGACACACCCATGCGCGCGGCACCAGCCTCTGCCAGTGCCAAAGCGTCTTTTGAACTATCTATTGCGGTCACAAGCGTTGCCCCTGCTGCCAATCCAGCAAGGCCAAACCCACCCACATGGGAAAACACGTCGAGCATCTTCGCGCCGTGTGCGAGATCCGCAGCAAAGGCGTGATTGTCCCGCTGGTCGAAGAAGAGCCCCGTTTTCTGACCGCCGATCAGGTCCGCCATGTAGGTGGCCCCGTTCATGGCAACAGGCACCGGACCGGTCAAACCTTTGCCAAACACCGCGCCTTCAGAATCAAGACCTTCCAGGCTGCGCGCCCGACCGGAGGCATTCTTGACCACTGTCTCGACACCCGTAACCGCGATCAGTGCTTCCACCAGAGCATCAAGATGCCTCTCTGCCCAAGCCGCGTTGGGTTGCAAAACGGCAGCGGCCCCGAATCTATCGATCACAATGCCGGGGAGACCATCGGCTTCGGCATGGACCAGGCGATAGAAAGGCTGATCATAAAGCGTCTGCCGCAACGCAAGCGCTCGGCTCAGTCGTGCCTCAAACCAGGCGCGATCGATCTCGGCCTCAGGATTACGATCCAAGATCCGCGCGATGATCTTGGACCCCGGTGTCACTGCAGCCAGGCCTAAATTTGCGCGCCCGGCATCCTCTAGCCGCGCCAATGTGCCAGGTTTCAAAGCCTTTGTCCGGCGATCTGTCACAAGATCGCTGTCATAGACCAAAGGAAAGCCGAATCTGAGCCGCCGCGCATCGGCTTTGGGCTTCAAGCGCACCACAGGGCGCGGTCTTGAATCTGGGTCTGTCGAATGTAATTCGTTGTCCATAGACCGGCGCTTTGAACGGTTTCGAGACCAGAGGCAAGAAATCAGTCTCAACACCTGCTTCGGGATGTCGCTTTGCTAATTATTGTAGAAATGATAGCGCTAACACGAGCGCTCCTTAAAGGATCGTGCTAGAACCATCTTACTCGCCAGCGTGGAGGGGGAGCCATGGGACTTCATCCAACAGTTAGCCGCGTTACCGAACGCATCAAAAGCCGCAGCGCCGAAAGCCGGAAGATCTATTTGGAGCGCATGTACAAAGCGGCGGGCGAAGGCACTAAGCGGGCACATCTGACCTGCGGGAACCAGGCCCACGCCTACGCTGCCATGGGGGCGCAAAAAGACGATCTCTCAGAGGGTCGCGTGCCAAATTTGGGCATCGTTACGGCTTATAACGATATGCTCTCTGCTCATCAGCCGTTTGAGACCTATCCGGAAACGATCCGCAAAGCCGCACAAGCTGCGGGCGGAACCGCGCAAGTCGCAGGCGGTGTACCAGCAATGTGCGATGGGGTCACTCAAGGCCAGGTCGGCATGGAATTGTCGCTCTTCTCTCGCGACGTGATCGCGCTCGCGGCTGGGGTTGCCTTGAGCCATAACACTTTCGATGCAGCCGCTTATCTGGGCGTTTGCGACAAGATTGTACCGGGGTTGGTGATCGCCGCCGCCACTTTCGGGCATATCCCGAGCATTTTTATCCCCGCCGGTCCCATGACCTCGGGCCTGCCAAACGATGAAAAGGCCAAGGTGCGGCAGCAATTTGCTGCGGGTGAGGTCGGGCGCGACAAGCTGATGGAGGCCGAGATGGCCTCTTACCACGGGCCAGGGACCTGCACATTCTATGGCACTGCGAATTCCAATCAGATGCTGATGGAGTTCATGGGGCTGCACCTGCCCGGTTCAAGCTTTATCAATCCCGGCACTCCCCTGCGCGAAGCACTCACCGTAGCTGCAACCGAAAGAGCTTTGTCGATCACAGCGCTTGGTAATGACTACCGTCCCGCAGGCGAAATCCTCGATGAGCGTGCGTTTGTGAACGGGATCGTCGGTCTGATGGCGACGGGCGGCTCGACCAATCTTGTGATCCACCTGCCCGCAATGGCGCGCGCCGCGGGGGTCATGCTCGACATCGAAGATTTCGCCGAGCTCTCAGAGGTCACACCGCTGATGGCAAAGGTCTATCCCAATGGTCTGGCCGATGTGAATCATTTCCACGCCGCTGGTGGTTTGGCCTTTATGATCAACGAATTGCTTGACGCCGGTTTGCTCCACCCAGACACAAAAACCGTCGTGGGAGATGGGTTGGAACTTTACACCCAAGAGCCAAAACTGAGCGACGGCACGCTCAATTGGGATCGAGGACCTGAGGTCACCGCGAATGACAAAATCCTCCGTCCCGCATCGGAAGCTTTCCAAGCCACCGGCGGTCTGAAGCAGCTTTCCGGCAATTTGGGCCGAGGCATGATGAAAGTCTCTGCCGTCGCGCCGGAACGCCACGTGATTGAAGCGCCTGCGCGTATTTTTGAAGATCAGGCATCGGTTAAGGCCGCGTTCCAGGCGGGAGAGTTTACTTCTGACACCGTGGTGGTCGTGCGCTTCCAGGGACCCGCAGCAAACGGTATGCCAGAGCTTCACGGTCTGACCCCAGTGCTTGCGGTATTGCAGGACCGGGGGATTAAAGTTGCCTTGGTCACCGATGGGCGCATGTCAGGCGCTTCCGGCAAGGTGCCCTCGGCGATCCATGTGACACCAGAGGCGAAGCATGGCGGGCTTTTGGCCTATTTGCACGACGGCGATTTGGTCCGCGTCGACGCGGTCAAGGGCGAGCTTGAGGTGCTGACCGATGGCGTTGCGGATCGCCCTATCGCCACGCCCGATCTGTCTGATAACAGCCACGGTATCGGACGCGAAATGTTTGAGATCTTCCGCCAAAACGTTGGGCCGGCAACGACCGGTGCTGGCGTTGTAACACCCGCAACTGCTTGAAGACTGGAAAGACCCAATGATGACGCCTCAAGATGCCAGCGCCAAAATGCTGGAAACCGCACAGCTTGCACCGGTGATCCCTGTGATTGTGGTCGATCAGATCGAGCACGCAGCGCCGCTTGCCAAGGCGTTGGTCGCAGGCGGGTTGCCAGTGCTGGAAGTCACGCTGCGGACCCCGGTTGCGCTCGACGCGATCCGGCGCATGACAGATGTGCCCGGCGCAATTGTTGGGGCCGGGACGTTGCTGAATGCTGGCCACGCCGATGCGGTGAAAGAAGCTGGAGGAAGATTTGCGGTTTCTCCAGGCAGCACGAAAGGCTTGATCACGCGTTGTGGCGAGATCGATCTGCCGCTCCTGCCGGGGGCAGCGACAGCGACCGAGGCGATGCAACTTTTGGAGCAGGGCTTTGAGATGATGAAGTTCTTTCCGGCAGAAGCCGCGGGTGGCGTGCCAAGCCTCAGTTCTTTCGCGTCGCCGCTGCCTCAAATCTCTTTCTGTCCGACCGGCGGTGTTTCATTGAACAATGCGCCAGACTATCTGGCGTTGTCGAATGTGGTTTGCGTCGGCGGCTCATGGGTGGCCCCAAAATCCATGGTTGCCTCTGGCGATTGGGACGGGATCACCGCGCTGGCCACGGAAGCTGTCAAAAAACTCTCAGCCGCCTGATCCTCCGCGGCGTCCACGCGCGCCGCCCCGGCGCGCGGATGGGCGTGGTGTACCGCGCCCCTCTTGCAAAAGCCCGGTCATGGGATGGCCCGGATGATCCGCGGCATAGCGCTTGTAAAGCTGGTCGATCGCAACGGCACTTTCGGTGTCAGAGGGAAGGCTCATCGCCCAATCCACAAGGATAGACCGGCATTCTGCATCGCCGATCCCTTCGATACGAAAGGCCTCTGCAATCAGTCCCTTTGGATCGAAGGGATCTTTCATCTGCTTTCCTTTTCCACCGGCGGCCCATCCTCTGGCAACAAAGCGAGCCCACGACCAATCACAGACGCGGCCGCCTCTGCCTCTGAAATGAGGCGCGCGCCGAGATCGTCCATCGTATCAGTAGACGTCTCTCGCAACAGAAATTTTTGCGCGCCAGGGCCAAGACGATCACGGTCGATCGCCCCTTCCGCCACCAAACGCGAGGCTTGTTTAACCGCGGCCTCAAGCAGATAGACCCGCAACAAGACCTCGCGATCTTCCACGTCACAAAGCGTATGTTCGCAAGTCAGTTGATCAATGCCGTCGGTGATCGGGCAGCCAGAGATGAGCGCGCCGGCTTGCGCGAATAGCTCGATATCCTGCAACCCGCCGGGCCCCCGCGCAATATCCCAAACACCCCGCTTTGGTTTGGCTTCTTGCAGCCTTTCACGCATATCCTGCAGATCGCGTAAGAGCACTGCCCGCTCCGGAGCGTGAGACAACACATTACGACGAAACGTCTCGAATGCTTCGGCCAAAGCCTTTGCCCCAGCAATCGGTCGCGCACGCGTGAGGGCAAGGTGTTCCCAGGTCCAGGCTTGGGTGGTTTGGTAGTCTTGAAATGCCTGCCATCCCGCCGCCACTGGCCCTTGCCGCCCAGACGGCCTAAGGCGCATATCGACCTCATAAAGGGCCCCCTCAGCGGTCTGAGCGCTGAGCGCCGTCACAAGCGCTTGGGTCAATCTGGCATAGTAGACTGTGGCGGCCAGCGACCTGCGACCACTCGAAACCTCATCCGGCGTTGCGTCGTAAATCACGATAAGGTCCAGATCAGAGGTCGCAGAGAGCCGCGCTGCGCCAAGCGACCCCATCCCGACCACAATCGCCCCATTGCCCGGCATCGGTCCATGGCGGCGGGCAAAGTCTTGTGCCACCACCCCCCAGATCGCGCTCACAGTCGCTTCGGCAAGATCGGTATAATCGCGCGCTGTCTCTCGTCCATCGGCCAGGCCACGTAAATGGTGCACACCGACCTGGAAGTGCCATTCTTTCATCCAACGACGCGCAGCATCAAGCTTTCGCTCATAGTCTAGCTGTGGCGGGGCGAGTTCCGCCTTTAGCTCCGCCTCTAGTGCTTCTCGACCGGGCCAAGGCGCAAAAAAGCTGCCGCTGATCACCGCATCGAGCACCGCAGAGTTGCGCGACAGATACCTCCCTAAAACCGGCGCGCTTGAACAGATATCGACGACCAGATCGAGGAGCTGTGGATTGGCCTCAAAGAGTGCGAAAAGCTGTGCCCCAGCCGGAAGACCCGCCAAAAAACCGTCGAATTGCACGATCGCGTCTTCAGGATCCGTGGCCCGCGTGAAATCGTTCAAAAGCTCGGTTTTCAGCCGCGCGAAAATGCTTTGGGCCCGTTGAGAGCGCAGCGCGGGATAACTCGGCCACCGCGCAACAATCTTTTTGCTTGCCTCCGAAAGGCTCGGGATCGCGCCTGGATCGGTCAGGCTTGGCAGGAAAAACGGCTCAACAGTGTCGCGTACACGATGGAAGAGCTCAGTCAGTTCTGTCTTCAGCGTGTTGGGGCTTTCCGCCGCCATCATCGCCGCGAGCCTCTCCCAGTCGCGACCGCTTGCCGGAAGGCTATGGGTCTGCGCATCAGCCACCATCTGAAGGCGATGCTCGTAAGTTCGGAGCGTCACATAATCCTCGGTCAAAACATCCGATGTGTTGGACGAAATCCAACCCTTTTCTGCCAAAGCCGCAAGTGCAGCACAGGTTCCCCGAACCCGCAGGTCAGCCTGCCGCCCGCCAGAGATAAGTTGCCGCGTCTGCGTGTAGAATTCGATATCCCGAATGCCACCAGGCCCAAGTTTCAGATTAAGCCCATCGAGCGTAGCCCCCCCTGCAGGCAGTTTGTGATCGTGGATTTTTTTTCGAATGTCATGGGCGTCCTCGATTGTCACAAAATCCAAATGCCGTCGCCACACGAACGGGCGAAGGTCTTCAAGGAACTTCTCGCCGCGCGCGATATCACCCGCACAGGCGCGCGCTTTGATAAAGGCGGCACGCTCCCAGGTTCTGCCAAGAGCCTCATAATAGTGCTCTGCCGCTGAAATCGACACAGCCACCGGCGTGACCGCGGGGTCTGGGCGCAGGCGGAGATCGGTCCGGAAAACATAACCATCGCCGGTGATGTCAGACAGCATCGCCATGGCTTGACGCACGATTTTAACCAATACGGCCCGCGCATCGGGCAAATCCTGGTCGCTGAAACGCGCATCGTCAAAGAGACAAATCACATCGATATCTGAGGAATAGTTGAGCTCATACGCGCCCATCTTTCCCATGGCGAGCACGAAGAGCCCGGCGCGGTTTTCAAGATCATCGAGCGTGTGTCCCGGCAGCTTGTTGCGCGCCAGCATCGGCCTCAAATGTGCTGCCAAGGCCAAATCCACCGCCCGGTCCGCCAAAGCGGTTAAGTTGGCGGTAATCTGAGCCAGGGTCCAAACCCCGCCAAGATCGGACAAACCGACCAAAAGCGCGATACGGCGTTTGGCCTGCCGAAGCGCAAGCGCAAGATCGGGGATGTCTTCCTTGCCATCGAGCTGAAAAAGCTCCGCCTCAATCGCTGTCTCCGGGGCCTGATCAAGCGCCTCTTGGAGCCACGCCTTTTCTTGTTCCATCAAACGCGCGAGATAGGCGCTGCAACCGGCGCTCCCGCATAACAGATCGGCAAGCTCTCCCGTCGCCCAAGGCAACGCCGCACGAGTATCTGCCGCGCGTTCAAGATTAAAAGGGCGCGGTAGACGCGTCATTTGATCGGCAAAAGACATGGCCTGACACTGGGCACCGCTCCAACAGCGGTCAAGTCAGCTTGACCAGCGATGGGATAGATTGCGGTTTAGGTGTCGTAGAGGAATGGCAGATTTTAAGCGCACTATCAGCTGCCCGTCAGGGACCCCCACTGGCGTGACTGAGATTGCTGCACCTTCTTCCATGTAAAAAAGATTCACATCACCCCTTGAAGATGCCCTTGAGGCACCCGACTTGAGGGATGTGAACGACATTCACATCAACATAATGGAGACCCCGAATGACATCCGTCGCCACCTGGCCCTCACAGGCAGAGACATGGCTCGATCAACGCGGCAAAGGCGCTTGGATCGCTGCAATGGTCCTCGGCTTCATCTTTTTCTGGCCTATCGGCCTCGCCCTTCTCGCCTATATGATCTGGAGTAAACGCATGTTCTCGAAAGGCAAATCCTACCGTACTTGTGGCAGCAAATCCCACGCTTTCAAATCCTCCGGCAACACAGCCTTTGACGCCTATAAAGCCGAGACACTGAAGCGCCTGGAAGAAGAGCAAGACAGCTTCCACGAGTTCCTCAAGCGGCTGCGGGATGCCAAAGACAAGGCAGAGTTCGACATGTTTATGGACGAACGCGCCAAGAATAATTCTGACGTGCCACCGGCACCCGATCCGTCCGCCTAAGCGGCGAACCGCTCTTGTCCCGTGGCCCCGTTTCGGGCCACTATGTCGTTAAGCATACCCTCAAAAAGATCATGATGACATCTGACCCACATTGGCAGCTTCCCGACCCTGAAACCGCGCCGGAATACTATCAAGATGTGGCCTTCAAGCGGTTCGTCGCTTGGATTGTGGACATCTTTGCGGTCCTGGTCTTGAGCCTATTGGTGCTGCCCTTCACGGCCTTTGTCGGTCTGTTTTTCTTCGGTTTGATCTATCTGGCGGTCAGCTTTCTCTATCGTTTCGCGTCCATCGCAAGTTATTCTGCCACACCAGGTATGCGACTGGTCTCAATAGAGCTTCGTCGCACTGACGGCACATATTTCGATACGCTAACTGCATTTTTACACACTTTTTTATACTTATTTTTCTCAACTATTTTTGTACTTCAGATTGTGTCGGTTGGCTTGATGGTGATTAGTCCGCGGGGTCAAGGTTTGCATGATCTTGCACTTGGAACCGCGGCGCTCAATAAAAGTCGACAGTATTAGTCTGAGATCAATTGCGGAGAAGGGCTTGGCGGCGGGTCGCGACGTTGTTAGGCTCCGCCAAAACGATGGAACGGGATGCGCCACACACTACCGATCGCGCCGCAGTTTTATGTGACGGCTCCTCAGCCCTGCCCGTATCTCAGCGGGCGGATGGAACGAAAGCTTTTTACAGCACTGCAAGGCGATTTCGCTGAGACGCTGAATGACGCTCTGTCTAAACAAGGCTTTCGTCGCTCGCAAAATGTGCTCTACCGCCCTTCTTGTTCAGATTGCAGCGCCTGTTTGTCTGCCAGAATCAGGGTGGCTGATTTTGCCCCAAGCCGCAGCCAACGGCGCACGCTAAAACGCAATACGGACTTAGTGCGCAAAGCGACGTCACCTTGGGCAACTGAAGATCAGTACGCTCTGTTTCGGAACTATCTCGACCAACGGCACGCCGATGGTGGCATGGCAGACATGGATATTTTCGAGTTTGCGGCTATGGTCGAAGAAACCCCAATCCGATCGCGTGTGGTAGAATATGTGGCCCCGCGACAGGACGGGCAGGTCAAAGGCGAATTGGCTGCTGTCTGTCTGACCGATGTGCTCGATGATGGGCTCAGCATGGTCTACTCCTTCTACGATCCTGCCGAAGACCGGCGGAGTTTGGGAACCTATGTGATTCTCGATCACGTGGACATCGCCCGAGAAGCCGGACTGCCATATGTCTATTTGGGCTATTGGGTCCCCGGCAGTCCGAAGATGGGCTACAAGGCCAATTTCGAGGCGCTAGAGATCTACAAGAACGGTCGCTGGCAAAGCATCGGCGATCCCGAAGCCCATAAGACAGAAACCCATCCGCTTTCCGTCGATCCGATTGCCGAGCAGGTTGCAAAAATCAACCTTCCCGACACGTTGCCTACACGGAAGTGACAGTAAAGGGCGCGTTTTCTCCGGTTGGCGCTGCTCCTGTGAATACCTGACAATTCACCGACCGCGCCAACGGCGTAGGAAAAACGCCCCCCGAAGCGCCCAGGCCACCGGCAGTTCGGGGGTCTTGAAACGATCAGTAGCGGTAGTGCTCAGGCTTGAACGGACCTGAGGGGGTAACGCCAATGTAATCGGCTTGCTCCGTCGTCAGCTCCGTGAGTGTCGCACCAATCTTGGCCAGGTGAAGTGCCGCGACCCGTTCATCGAGATGTTTGGGCAGCACGTAGACTTCGTTTTTGTACTCCGCGCCTTTGGTGAACAGCTCAATCTGCGCCAAAACCTGATTGGTGAAGCTTGCGGACATCACGAAAGATGGATGACCGGTCGCATTGCCCAGATTAAGCAAACGCCCCTCTGACAGCAGGATCATACGGCGTCCCGAGGGGAACTCGATCATATCCACCTGGTCCTTGATGTTGGTCCATTTGTGGTTCTTCAGAGCGGCGACCTGAATTTCGTTATCGAAGTGGCCAATATTCCCGACAATGGCCATGTCCTTCATCTCGCGCATATGCTCGAGCCGGATCACGTCTTTGTTGCCGGTGGTCGTGATGAAGATGTCGGCACTCGGGGCCACAGATTCCAGCGTCACCACTTCGAACCCGTCCATTGCGGCTTGCAGCGCACAAAACGGGTCGACCTCGGTCACCACCACGCGGGCGCCCGCACCACGCAAGGACGCGGCGGAGCCTTTGCCCACATCGCCGTAACCACAGACACAAGCGACTTTGCCAGCCATCATTGTATCGGTCGCCCGGCGGATGCCGTCGACGAGGCTTTCTTTGCAGCCATATTTGTTGTCGAATTTCGACTTGGTGACACTGTCATTCACATTGATCGCTGGGAACGGCAGATGCCCCTTTTCCATCATCTGATAGAGGCGATGGACACCGGTCGTGGTCTCTTCGGTAACGCCCTGGATCATCTTGCGCTGTTTGATGAAGAAACCGGGGGTTTCAGCGAGCCGCTTGCGGATCTGCGCAAAGAGCGCTTCTTCCTCTTCCGAGGACGGCACCGCTATCAGGTCTGTTTCGCCTTCTTCGACCCGTGCTCCCATCAGGATGTACAACGTTGCATCGCCACCATCGTCGAGGATCATGTTCGCGCCACCCTCATCAAAATGGAAGATGCGGTCGCAGTAGTCCCATTATTCTGGAAGCGACTCGCCCTTGATGGCAAAGACCGGCGTGCCAGAGGCCGCGACCGCTGCAGCGGCATGATCTTGGGTCGAGAAGATGTTGCAAGAGGCCCAGCGAACTTTCGCGCCAAGCGCCACGAGGGTTTCTATCAGGACCGCAGTCTGGATGGTCATATGCAGAGAGCCTGCAATACGCGCACCGGAGAGAGGCGTCGACGCACTGTACTCTTCCCGCAAAGCCATCAGGCCCGGCATTTCCGTTTCTGCAATATCGAGCTCCTTGCGTCCGAAACCCGCAAGCTCGACATCCTTAACGACATAGTCCTTCGCCATGCTCTGCTGTCCTTTTCCAATCTCATTGCCTGTCACTGCAGATACATAGGGGCATTTGCGGCGCTCGGCAGGGTCTTTATTGCCGCTGCTCATGCCCGATTTCGCGACCAGAAGACAAGAGGTCGATAACGCAAGTTGACCAGACAATTTTAACACTTTGTGATCGGGCTGAACCGAGCCTCACGGACCCAAGAATGGCGGATCGGGGGAAAGTTTAGTGTGCACATCGCGGCTCAAGAGGTTAAGGCGCAGCAAAAGTCCTTAGTCGGAGTTCGCCCGCCCCTTAATCTCTGCACTCCAAGGCCCGCTCGATCGCCGTGGCACTATAAGGTCCCAGTCTCGCGGCTTTGAGCTCTTGGTCCGCGAGTTCCACTGCCATCAGCGATTGCCAATCTCCAGAGGCAAGGATCACCTCTGTTCGATCTCCACAGTGACGCAGTCCCCCCACGATGTCCGGCGCGCCAAACTGGTGATTGCTAAAGCCCCGACGTGCTGCAATAGGCTGCAACTGTCCGTCATTGAACCGAACGACCCGCAGGACTTTCGCCAGATGTGGACGATCCACATACGCGATCTCAACCCTGCCATCACCGTCAAGATCGCCGATCCCTGCCGGTGCAAGCCAACGAAACCTCGTCCCGATGGGCTCCGTGGCGGCGAACAAGCCGTCAGCGCCGAAGATGGCAAGCCGCGCACCTTGCGATGCGAGCGCTTCGACAGTGATCACCTCTGGCGCACCATCGCCATCCAAATCCGCCAACCGCGGTGCTGTGTCTTCGAAAACGCTGGTGTCTGGTAGGCGGATGCGGCGCTTTTGCCCATTGGACAAAACCAAGACCAAGGCACCGTACTCGGTATCATCGCCTAAAGCGCCATGAGGATAGCGGGTTGTGGGTTCGTCGTAATAGGCGCGGGTAATCTGAGGTGGTCCTGCCATAGCGACGCCCGCGACACTGAACATCGTAGCGACGATTACATTCACCGTTAGGAAAAACCGCCGCATGGAAGCTCCTGGTCAGATTTGTTTTTCAGGCATTTGCACCACCAGGCCTTCAAGCTCGTCCGTGACTTTGAGCTGACAGGTCAGGCGGGACAAACCAGGCTTTGGCTCATAGGCAAAATCTAGCATATCCTCTTCCATCGGATCGACCGGAGGAAGTTTATCCACCCAAGCAGCATCCACATAGACATGGCAGGTTGAACAGGCGCAGGCGCCGCCACAATCCGCGGCGATCCCCGGAATATTGTTGTCGCGCGCGCCTTCCATAACTGTGAGCCCGTTCGGCACCTCCACAACATGTTCTTTGCCGCCATGCTCGATATAGGTGATCTTGGCCATCTGCTGTGATCCTAACCTTGCTTCCCTTGCTATTCAGTTGGCACTTAGGCCAGTCGCAGAGCAATTGCCAGAGGCTGCCGTGAGACCGTGGATCGGTCCCGGCGCGGTCGCTCAGAAATAGAGAAGCGTGGCAACTGTAAAGTAGATCAAGACACCGAAAACATCATTGGACCCCAAGATGAAAATCCCAGTGGCGGCGGCTGGGTCACGTCCAAGCGCGCGCAGGGCAAAAGGCATGGTTGTGCCCATCAAGCTTGCGATCAGGATAACCGTCGTCATGGAGACCGCCACTGTGAGACCGAGCCAAAGCACCCGATCGATCGGGAATATGAGCGAGACCAAGATCACGATCACTGCCACCGCGCCGCCAAGCGACGCCCCGTTTAAGAGCGCGCCGCAAAGCTCGCGAAAGACCCGCCTGGGCAGTCCATCGGCGAAACGCGTGTCCTCTGGCGCGCTGGCAATGTCCTGCAGCGACACCGACGCCGCCTGCATCCCAGCATTGCCCGCTGTTGCCATCACGATCGGGATAAAGCTTGCGAGAATTGCGGCTTGTGCGAGCGTTGTCTCGTAGGACCCGATCACTGTTGCGGCCACGGCAGAGCCAATCAGTCCGGTTGCGAGCCACGGCAGACGGCGTTTGACAATGGTCGTCGGCTCATCAAACGACGTGGAGTCCGGGGATACGCCGCTGATCAACAAAAGGTCCTCTTCGGCCTCTCGCCGCGCAATCTCGGTCAGCTGACCCGGGGCAATCACCCCAAGCAAAACGCCATCATTGTTGACGACCGCGATCACGCCCTCAGACCGGCTTTGGGCCAACTTAAGCACTTCTTCGCGGTCAGTATCCCGGGTCACCGTCAAAGGGTCGCGACGAGTGACATCAGCAATGGGTGTGTGCGGCGGGTTGAGGATCAGATCACGCAGTTTGAGATAGCCTGTTAGGTGGCCCGCTTCATCGACGATATGCAGGCTATCGATCTTGGGAATTTCAGCCTCGCGTGCCCGAATGTCTTCGATCACATCGCCAATGACCCCAGATTCCCGCGCAACGACTGCCCCGCGTTTCATCGCCGCTTGGGCACTATCCGCATCGGCCAGCACATCGCGCAGATAGGGAGCCTCGGGATGGGAATCCACGATGATCTCTGCATATTCCAGCGGCAAGGACAGCAGGAATTGCGCCGCGTGGTGCCGATCCTTGCGTTTCAGCACCTTGGAAAACTTCGCCTGTGTCTCTTTTTCGAAAAGCACATGGCGAAAGTCGGGGTCTACTTCGGAAAGTAGTCGCAGGCTGAGATCATCGGAGACCCATTTGAGCAGTTTCTGCGCGCGTTTCGGCTTGAGCTTGGCGAAACAGTCCAACACAGCTGACGGCGCCCATTGTTCGACCGAATGAGTGACGTCTTCCCGCGCCCCAGTGTCGATCATCTCTTCGAGTTTCTTGGCCGTCCGACGATTTGTCTGGAGATTTTCGGGTTTCGTGGGATCGAGCCACCGTAACGGCGGTCTGGCATTTTCGCTCATCGCGGCACCCCTTCTACGACACAACGCCCATCGGTGCATGGGATAACGGCGGCGTGTGACCGTCAAGTGACCAGTGTCGGGTGAGCAAATTGAAACGGGGCCCTCTGGGGGCCCCGCCAAAATCACAGTCTTTGTCTTGTCGGCTTACTCGATGGTGAGTGCCACAAAGCGAGGCTGATCGTCACGACGCACCAGCAACAGAAGCGATTTGCGACCAGCTTCCTGTGCGGCTTCAACACGCTCCTCAACATCTGAGATCTGAGTGACCTTCTGTTGTCCGATCTCAGTGATGATGTCGCCAGCACGCAGGCCTTTCTCATAAGCGACGCTGGTCTCATCCACAGCGGCCACCAGAATGCCTTCCATGTCACCGATATCCATCTGCGCGCGGATGTCTTCGTTTATCTCGGTTAGTGACATGCCCAAGATATCTTTCTCGGTCGGCTCGTCCGGGCGGGTCGCCGCAGCGGGAACAGCCTCGGCGGTTTCCCGACGGCCCAAGGTCACGCTCAAGGTTTCGCGCTTGCCATCGCGGAAGACCACAACCTCAACCGACTTGCCGATTGCCGTGTTTCCAACGCGTCGCACAAGCTCACGAGTATCAGCCACCTCACCACCGTCAAAGGTCATGATAACGTCGCCGGATTCCATGCCCGCTTCAGCGGCAGGGCCTTCCGGTACATCGGTGACCAATGCCCCGGCCGTAGTTGTCAGCGACAACGCTTCTGCAAGCTCATCCGTTACGTCTTGGATGCGCACACCCAACCAGCCGCGACGGGTTTCGCCGAATTCCTGAAGCTGCGCGACCACGCCTGTGACCACTTCGGAAGACATCGCGAACCCGATCCCGATAGAGCCGCCATTCGGCGACAGAATAGCGGTATTGACGCCGATGACCTCGCCATCGAGGTTGAAGAGAGGGCCGCCCGAGTTGCCGCGGTTGATCGCAGCATCGGTCTGAAGATAGTCGTCATAGCTGCCGGACAGAGCGCGACCGCGGGCCGACACGATTCCTGCCGAAACCGAGAAGCCTTGGCCGAGCGGATTGCCCATCGCCATCACCCAGTCGCCCACATCCACAACATCGCTGTCACCGAAGACCACAAAGTCCAGTGGCCCTTCGCTTTCCACTTTTAGCAGCGCGATATCAGTGTTCGGGTCGGTACCGATCACTTCTGCTTCCAGCTCTTTGCCATCGATGAACTCGATTAAGATCTCATCGGCGCTTTCGATCACATGGTTATTGGTGACGATAAAGCCGTCTTCCGAGATCACAAAGCCCGAGCCGAGCGCGGAACCACGGCGCGGAATGCGCGGTCCGTTCTCGCCGCGGTCCATGAAATCGCGGAAGAAATCTTCGAATGGTGAACCTTCGGGCACCTCCGGCCTGCCAGGTTGGGCAGAGGTCTCAACCGCTGTCCGTGTCGTGATATTGACCACTGAGCCACTGACCTGCCGAGTGAGTTCGGAAAAGGTCTCTTCCGCATCATGCGCGAAGACCGCGTAGGGCGAAGTCAGGGTCAGAGCCGTTCCAAGCGCTACCGCCGCCAACGGGCGCAAGGAAAAAGCTTTCTTGGTGGTGTCGAAAAAACGCACGCCTTGCTCCTTGTCTGCAATTGTGCCGACCTGCCTCTGCAGCCGAACACTGAGCCTCGAACTTGACCTCAGCTTGCGAGGAAGCCAACACACCGTTACTGCAAAATTCGTCACAGTATTGTTAACTAACCTTTAGGTCAACCCGCTGCTTACGTATAGGTAAATGTAGCGTGGCAACTCACCAAAACGAGGCCCGTGCCGCGCGCCGCGATCGGCACTGCCTGCCTTAAAAGCGAAACCGGAACGCGCCGCCGAAAATAGGCGCAGGATCATAATCGCTTGACTGTATGGTGTTGCCGTCTTCGTCCATCAGGGACAGTTTGCCGCCAAGCTCCACACCTGCAAAAACGGAAAAGGACATGGCGGGATTGGGCTCCCATCCAACTGTGGCGATCACCGGTGTGACCCGGTCGCGGCCGATACCATCTGGGGCGACACCTTTGTCATCAAGTCGGAATTCGTTGTCTTCGTAGCGCGCGGCGATGCCAAGGCTCCAGTCTTTTGTGGCTTGATATGTCAGGGTCAGTCCGGGACCTCGGCTCGCCCCTAGCCCACCGCCAGTGGAGAGGCTGAGCCTGTCTGTAATCGACCAATCGATGATCAAGATCGGGAAGAAATCCGCCCCGCCCTCAAGACGCGAGAAGACGCCAAGCCCGGGACCAATGGTCAACCCCTCATTCACACGCCAGGCGACACCGGCAAACCCACCATAGCTGTCGCCATCGCCCAGATCGGCGTCCTGCTCGGCTTCCCAGCGGACATTTGGCACCAGGATCGCATTGGCGCGCTGTGACACCGGGAAGCGGATCGGGACCGACACGCTATAGTCTTCAATCGTGCTCCAAGGATCGCCGCTGGACAGACCTGTCGCGTTGTCGAAGCTGTAGTCTGTGATCCCTGCCCCAAGCGAAATCCCAACGCTGCGCCGTGGGCCCCAGGACCTGCGGGCACCAAGTTCTAAGAACCCGCGGCTGACCGAAAAACTGCCGGGGCTGTCTTTGAGATCGGTATCACTTTGGTAGAACCCGCCGCCCGCAATAGACCAGCCAAAGGGCTTGTTCGGGCCTTGTTGTGCCAATACCGGAGTGGCGCACAACCCAGCCACAATGGCGCCCATTAAGAAAAATCGTGCGTTCACGTCGTCACCCCGTCGTCATCATACGCCATATCCACAAGAGAACCACGCCAAGCGCAACCGCTGTCAGACCCAAAAGTCGACGTGTGTCTAGGGGGATACGCGCAAGAAGGGCGGCCAGATCATCTAGCCGCCCTGGAAGTAACGCAAATATTAGGCCTTCGAAAACTAAGACGATACCCAGTGCCGCGACAAGCGTCGCCATTACTGCAGTCCAGTACCGTCCAGGTAGTTGAAGAACTCACTGTCAGGCGTGATCACCATCGAAGAGTTGGATCCTTGCAACGCACGCTCATAGGCGGTCAGTGAACGGTAAAACTGAAAGAAACTCTCATCGCTGCTATAGGCCTCTGCATAAACGCGGTTACGTTCGGCATCCGCTTCACCGCGGGTGATCTCTGCTTCACGCTGTGCCTCGGAAGTGAGCTCCACAACGGTCCTATCAGCCTGAGCACGCACCCGTTGTGCCGCCTCTTCCCCGCGGGCGATTTCATCGGCGGCCTCGCGTTCCCGTTCAGCACGCATCCGCGCGAAGGTGGCTTCAAGGTTTTGTTCCGGCAAGTCAGTCCGGATCAGACGCACATCGACAATGTCGAGGCCCAGATCTTCAGCGCGCGATTGCGCCTGATCCCGAATGCCCGTCATCAAAGCGCCCCGATCAGCCGAAAGAATGGTGTTAGAGGTCACCCCATCGGCACCAAGGACCGCACGGATGGTCGGGTTTAGGATGCCCTCAAGCCGGTTCTCTGCTGTTCGCAAACCGCCAACACCGACAGCCTGGCGAAACTGCACAACATCGGCGATCCGGTAGCGCGCAAAGGCGTCCACCACCAAACGGCGATCATCCGAAGGCGTAACTTCGATCGGTGCTGTATCAAGCGACAGGATCCGGTCGTCATAACGTACGACCTCTTGGATCAGCGGCAGTTTGAACGCCAAACCGGGATTTTCTTTGACCGCCTTGATCTGGCCAAACTGTAGAACGAGTGCCTTTTGCCGCTCATCTACGATGAACATCGAGGACAGAAGCAATCCTACAATAACGACGACGACGGGGATCAAATAGGTAAGCTTTTTCATCTCTTAGTTTCCTCCGCCCGATGCCTGAGCGGTGCTGCGACGCACTTCGTTCAGCGGCAGATAAGGCACGACCCCTTGCCCGCCTGAGGCACCCGTGTCGTCCAAGATCACCTTGTCAACGTCGCCAAGGACCTTCTCCATCGTTTCAAGATAAAGTCTTTTGCGGGTAACTTCCGGAGCGAGTTGGTATTGTTCGAGAACGGCCAAGAAGCGGGACGCCTCACCCTGGGCTTCGTTCACCACGCGTGCGCGATAGGCTTCCGCTTCTTCCAAGAGCTGAGCCGCTTCACCACGGGCCCCAGCGAGAACGCGGTTGGCGTAGGCGTCGGCTTGACGTTCCAAGCGGTCGCGCTCTTGTTCCGCCGCCTGCACCTCACGGAAAGCGTCGATCACCTCTGCCGGTGGATCAGCCTTGTCGAGGTTCACACGAACAATGTTGATGCCACTCTCATAGCTGTCGAGCGTGGTTTGGATGTTCTCTTCAACGGTCGACGCAATAAGCCCGCGGTCACGGTTCAGGATCGGCGACAAGGTCGAGGCCGCAATGACTTCGCGCATGGCTGACTCAGACACCGCGCGGACCGTTTGTGGACCGTCAGCAAGGTTAAAGAGGTACTGCGCAGGGTCGCGAATGTTCCAAACCACCTGAAAATCGATATCGACGATATTTTCGTCAGTCGTCAGCATCAGGCCTTCATCATTTCGGTTGCCCGTCGCACTGCCGATGTCTTCGGTGTTCTCTCGGGTCACCGGAAGCACCTCTGCGGTGACCAAAGGCCAAGGCGCAAAGTTCAGACCAGGATCCCCTGTGGCGTAGTATTTGCCGAGGAAGAGCTCTACCGACTGTTCTTCTGGTCGCACTGTATAAAACGATGCGAAAAGCCAAAGACCAAGCAGAACCACAAGACCAAACCCAATCGTGCCGCGGTTGAGCGATGGGCCCCCTATGCCGCGGCCACCGCCGCCAGAGCCGCCACGACCGCCCATCAGGACCTTGAGTTGTTCCTGGCCCTTTTTGACGATTTCATCGATCTCAGGAATTTGCGGGGTGTCGCCGTTGCCAGGGCGACGGCCACCATTGTTGCCACCGCCACCGCGGTTATCGCCGCCACCCCCGGAACCGCGGTTGCCACCGCCCCAAGGACCACCAGTGTTTCCTGTCATAGAGGGTTACCTTCTCTCTCGCAGCTTTGCGTTATGTGACAAATGAGGGCGAATGGCCCGAAATCAAGCCGAGCGCATCGGTGCTTTCATTGTCACCAGTTCCTCGGCCATTGTTGGGTGAACTGCAACGGTCCTATCGAAATCTTCTTTGGTTGCCCCCATTTTCACCGCAACTCCAGCCAATTGGATCATTTCTCCCGCGGATGGCGCGACAATGTGGCAGCCCAAAACCTTCCGCGTTTCTTGACTGACAATCAATTTCATCAAAACGCGATCGTCGCGCCCCGCAAAACTCTGTTGCATTGGCTTGAACGACGAACAGTAGACATCGATCGGCTCTTGATCGCGCGCTTCCTCTTCGGTGAGCCCGATTGTGCCGAGTTCAGGCTGTGTGAATACCGCCGATGGGATCAAGTCATGATCTGGCGAAGTTGGGTTGTTCTTAATCACAGTTTCAACAAAGGCCATGCCTTCACGAATGGCGACCGGGGTGAGGTTCACACGATTGGTCACATCGCCGATGGCATAGATTGAAGGAACTGTGGTTTGGCTGTAGGCATCGACTTTGATTTCGCCGCGGCGACCGATCTCGACCCCCAGTTCCTCTAGACCCATCCCTCGAGAGTTGGGCACGCGCCCTGTCGCGAAGAGGATCTTGTTATAAACCCGGTGCGAGCCATCGGTGGCTTTAACCCAACACCCGTTTTCGCGTTCCTCGACAGCGACTGGATTTGTGCCGGTATGCAGTCTGATGCCACCGTTTTGCATTTCGGTCGCCACCAAGCCGCGCGCTTCGTCATCAAAGCCGCGCAGGACCTGCGCGCCGCGATAGAACTGTGTGACCTCAACGCCAAGACCATTGAGGATGCAGGCAAACTCACAAGCGATGTATCCACCACCAACGATGAGAATACTCTCAGGCAGGTGATCGAGGTGAAAAACATCGTTAGAGGTGATGACGCCAGAACAGGACGGCAGTTCATCAGGGACAAACGGGTGCCCTCCGGTCGCCACCAAGATCGTTTTCGCTGTGAAGCGCTGGCCATCTGCGAGCTCAATGGTGTGGGGATCCTTCAGCACCGCGCGAGACGGATACCAGGTGACGCCAGAACCATCGAGAAGGCCTTGGTAGAGGCGTTCCAGCCGATCAAGCTCTGCCTCGAGCTTGGTGCGGAAGTTTGGCCAATCGAAGGCGCCGGGCTGCACATCCCATCCGTAGTGCTGCGCGTCCTCCATCGCCCCGCGATAAGACGATGCAAAGACCATCAATTTTTTAGGCACGCAGCCCCGGATCACACAGGTGCCACCCATGCGGCTTTCTTCGGCAAGTCCAACCTTAGCGCCCTCAGCCGCAGCGACCCGCGCGGCCCGGACGCCGCCAGAACCGCCGCCGATGACAAAAAGATCAAAATCATGTGCCATATCCGGCCTCCTGCAGTACCAATGCCGATTTAGCCCGGCAACGCCATCGCCATAGCAGGATCGGCTTCGCTAAACTCCGGTGCGTCGCCGGATCGAAAAAGCGTCTCTGCTTGTCCATCCGCATGTCCGATGACCACAGCATTGCACAAGCCTAAAAAGAGCCCTGTTTCAACCACGCCAGGGATTTGGTTTAAAGCTAGCGACAACGCCGCTGGATCTGGAATGGCCTCGAGCGCAGCATCGATCACGTAATTGTTCTGATCCGTCCGAAAGGGCTCTACGCCCGACATGCGCAGGTTGAGCGCGCGTCCGGCCAGACCGGCATCTTCCAACGTCAAGGCGATCTGCGCCACAGTGGTTTCAATGCCGAACGGGATCACCTCAATCGGCAATGGATAGGCACCAAGCTGCGCCACCTTTTTGCTTGGATCGGTGATTACCAGCAATCGGTCAGACGCCGCGGCCACGATCTTTTCGCGCAAATGAGCGCCTCCTCCGCCTTTGAGCAAGTTCATGTCTGGATCAAATTCGTCTGCACCATCAATGGTCAGATCGAGCCAGCCTGCCTCATCCAGCGTGGTAACGGTTAGACCTAAAGCGCGCGCTTGTGTGGCGGTGCGTTCTGAGGTCGGGACACACACAACCTGAAGCCCTTCTTTTGCGACGCGATTTGCCAGGCATCGCACCATCCATGCCGCTGTGGATCCCGTCCCCAATCCGAGCTTCATACCATCTTCGACATCGCGCACCGACCGTTCTGCCGCGGCAAATTTCGCCAGCTCTTTGGGGCTTATTTCCGCCATTGCTTGCTGCTCCATAGGTCTGTTGCGCCTCCCTATACCCGGGGCTTTCAGGAGCCGCGAGCGCAAAAGACTGTCATGCCTACAGCAAAATTAGGAATTGAAAGAAAAGGGAGGGTGCGGCTTTGCCAAGCAAGCCTAGGATGGCCACGGGCGATCCCATTTCGGGGCGACGTGAAGAGCCTCCAGCAAATGGGCAAGTTCTTTACGGGGCAGGAACAGCAGCATACCCGGGCCTGAAGCTACCAGCGTCACTGGACCTGTCGCACGATTAGAGGTCCCGATCTGTCCATCGGGCCGAAAAGACAAACCAGTGAGGGGCCAGGTAAGACCGATATCGTCCACAGTCACATCACGCATCGGAAAGAGTGAGACAGGCGTATCAGGGGCAAGCAACAGCTTCAGCCGTGGTGGCAGAACCAAACCGACATCCTCAGGCCCGACCAACAGGCAACGCCGGTCCGGGTGTCTGATCATCGTATTCAGAACCGCCAGGAGGTGGTCCATCCGCCCTGCCGTAAAACCAAGCGCAAATATCAGTGGCGCATCGATCCGTGTCAGGCATTTCTCAAAATCAGTACTGTCTTGCTCGGCCACCGGAAAAAGCTGCGAGGCACAAAGACGTTCCAGCATCTCAGGCAGCAGACTGTCCATATCTCCGATGACCGCGTCCGGCATGAGCCCGGCGTCGATCAGCTTTGCTGCGCCGCCATCTGCCGCAATCAGAGGGCCGACCAGTTCGGTAATTTCAGAAAGATCTTCTCCTTGGATCGGTCCCGCACCCACAAGCAAAACAGGCTCTTCGGTGCGGAGGACCGGATCAGGCTCAGCGGTCATCCACATCCTCATGCGGTGCGTCGGGATCAGCCTGCCCTATGCCCCGAAAGATGAACTTAAATGGCAAGGCCCAAAGGATCCCAAGGCTCACATAAATGGCCAATTCGAGGAAAAACGAGGGTCTTTCAAACTGCGCGCGGAGTGTTTCCGCAAGAACGATATACGCGGGCAATCCAATCAAAAGGATCACCAAAGACCATCGCCGACGTGCTTTGTAGGACAGAGCCAAAACTGCCTCCCTTTCAGACCAGTCTTGCAGGCAGATAACGCTGTGTGCTCGGGTCTCAATGGCGTCAATCGGCGAAGGGGTCGGTGACCAGGATCGTGTCATCGCGCTCAGGAGAGGTGGACAGCATCGCCACCGGGCATTTGATCAACTCTTCGATGCGGCGAACATACTTGATCGCCTCGGCGGGCAGTTCAGCCCAGGACCGGGCGCCGGCCGTGCTTTGCGACCAGCCTGCCATGGTCTCATAGATCGGAGCGACGCGCGCTTGCTTGTCTGCCGCCGTGGGAAGATAGGCGAGCGTCTCCCCATCAAGCGTGTAGCCGGTACAAATCTTCAGCTCTGCAAGGCCGTCGAGCACATCTAGCTTGGTCAAGGCAATCCCTTTGACGCCGCTGGTGGTGCATGTCTGGCGCACCAGTGCAGCATCAAACCAACCACAGCGGCGCGATCGCCCTGTCACCGTGCCTTTTTCGTGGCCCACCTCAGCCAAATGCTCTCCGACTGCGTCATCAAGCTCGGTCGGGAACGGGCCTTCACCCACACGGGTTGTGTAGGCTTTGACAATCCCAAGCACAAAATCGAGCCCACCTGGCCCCATCCCGGTCCCAGTCGCAGCCATCCCACCGAGCGTGTTGGAAGAGGTCACGTAAGGATAGGTGCCGAAATCGATATCGAGCAGCGCGCCTTGTGCGCCCTCGAACAGGATCCGCTGCCCCGCCTGGCGCCGCTCTGCCATGAGATGCCAAACCGGGGCCGCGAAGGGCAGGATCTTGGGCGCAATGTCCTTGAGTTTCGCAGTCAATGCCGCGCGGTCAATCTCAGCCTGTCCCAAGCCGCGGCGCAGCGGGTTGTGATGTGCCAAAAGGCGGTCGATGCGGGCCACAAGTGTGGCTTCATCGGCAAGATCCGCCAGACGGATTGACCGCCGACCTACCTTGTCTTCATAAGCCGGACCAATGCCTCTTCCGGTGGTGCCGATCTTGGCACGACCCGCTGCGTCTTCGCGCAATTTGTCGAGGTCCTGATGCACGGGCAGAATTAAAGGGGCATTTTCAGCGATCACGAGATTATCGGTTGATACCTTGACCCCTTGCGCCTCGACCCGGGAAATCTCGTCGACCAAAGACCAGGGATCGAGCACAACGCCATTGCCGATCACGCTGAGTTTCCCGGGACGCAAAATCCCAGATGGCAAAAGCGAAAGCTTGTAGATGGTGCCGTCGATTACCAATGTGTGGCCAGCATTGTGGCCACCCTGAAAGCGCGCAATCACATCGGCCCGCTCTGACAGCCAGTCAACGATTTTGCCTTTGCCCTCATCCCCCCACTGGGCCCCAACCACTACCACATTTGCCAATTGATCAAGTCCCTTGCGTTGCCCGTGCCCCCTATAGCGACCGGGCTTGCGGCGGGAAACCTCAAAATCGATTTGGCCGACTGGACAGTCCATGGGCTGAACGCCATGGTTCCGTTCAGATAGCAGGAGAAGATGTGATGGGTTTCGTTTTCAGGTGGGTCTTTGCTTTCGTGTTGTTGGCCGCCACCTACAACCCGACCGATTATAACTATGTGCGTTGGGCCACTGAAAATGCAGAGAGCAGCCTTTCGTTGACGGTGCTTTTCGGCCTCGTTCTGTTGGTAGGCTACATTATCTATTTGCGCGCAACACTCCGATCCATCGGAATCTTTGGGATGCTTTTAATCTTGGCAGTTGTCGCAACACTCCTTTGGGTGCTTTTTGACCAAGGGATCATCAGCCTCGACAATCGGTCAATCAACACTTGGATTGGCATATTTGCGCTGTCTATTGTGCTGGCCGTCGGACTATCGTGGTCGATCATCCGGCGGCGATTGACCGGCCAGACGGATGTTGACGATATCGACGAATAACTGGCACGTTGGACCTTGGCTGAAACTTATCCGCGCCACACAACAAGTCTGCGGCAACTTGGCACAGGTTCCTGTTAACAACCGTTAATTCTTGACTCATTTTGTCATGAATTATACCTCACCCGCGGATCTCGGTGTCACTCAGCCGTCCACCTCCGCTAGCCGTCGTGCAAGCCAATCCCAGTTGAAATCCTGAACACGCGAGGAAAGCATGGCCTTTCACAACAAGCGTGCGTGTCTGCTTGCAACAACGATGCTCGTGGCAGCGTCAGCAATGCCAGCACATGCACAAGAACTGACAGACGTCGACCAGAACATAACACCACTTGGGCGCATCGTGCTCGGCTGGGGGACCGAACAGGTCGCCTTGGACACACCACAGGCGACGACGGTTGTTGACCAAACGGATATCGAACGACAGCAGGCCACGACCGTAGGAGAACTTTTACAGGGCGTGCCCGGCGTGACGACCATCGGGTCAGAACGCCCGGCGGGCCAAGCATTCAACATTCGCGGCTTCGGTGAAGTGCCTGCCGGTGACGAAGGGCGTGTCGTTATTCAGCAAAATGGCGCGACCAAATTCTATGAGCAATATCGTCTAGGCGCGTTCTTTGCCGATCCGGCAGCGTTTTGTAATATCGAGGTGCTGCGCGGCCCTGCATCGGCAACGCTTTATGGTGGCGGCGCAATCGGTGGGGTCATTCGATTTGAAACCTGCCAGGCGTCTGACATCCTGGAAGACGGCGATGACAGCCAACTACGGCTGACCTTCGGGTTGGAAAGCAATGCGCCAGGTGGCCAAGTCCGCGCGCTCTACGCTGCCCGCCCCAGTAATGACGTCGAATTCCTGATCAGCGGCGGCTATCGGACCGCGGAGGATTACGAAGATGGAGACGGCGACACGGTAGAAGGATCAGCATTCGATTCAACCAACCTGCTGGCAAGCGGCACTTACTACATCGATGACACACAGCGCCTGACATTCACGTTCGAGGCATGGAACAGTGACCTAGATGATACGGCGCTGGATCAGACCAACGGCCTCTTTGACACATTTGGCACAACAGACCGCCGTACGACCGACATTACTGTTACAGCAGGTTACGACGCTGACCTAAGCTTTGGTGATTTGGAATTGACTGCCAGCTACTCAGACACACAGGTGGAGCAGAGTGAAGCCGACGCGGG
>JBCDGN010000024.1:0-42991 GCA_038751255.1 Pseudomonadota bacterium | reverse complement strand
CATGGGGATTGCAGCGCTGCATTCAGGTTGGAAGCTCTAACCAAGTGCGTGGTCCCCATAACATTTGGCGCTTGGTTCGGACCGGCGCGACGTTGGAGCGGACCGGCGCGATGACCGTGGTGCTTGATGCCTACAATGCACCACCCATGCTGCGCCTGACTGCCCGTATTTTAGGGTGGCCTTTCAAGTGGTTGGGCCTACCGGGCGATCCGAACATGCCGCCCGCGACCCGAGCGCTCACGGCGCTTGGCCCGGCCTATATCAAATTCGGGCAAATCTTATCCACCCGCCCCGATGTGGTTGGCGAAGAGCTCGCCCAACAGCTCAAAGTTCTGCAAGACAAGCTCCCACCTTTTCCTGTGTCTGAAGCCAAAAGGGTGATCGAGGGGGAGCTGGAACGCCCGGTTGAACAGCTATTCTCCGAACTCAGCGATCCCATTGCTGCGGCCTCTATAGCTCAGGTGCATCGGGCAAAAATTGCCGGGACACGGCGGCAGGTGGCGGTTAAAGTACTGCGCCCGGGTATCGAGCGCGCATTCCGAAAGGATATTGACGCGTTTTATCTGGCCGCTTCGATGATTGAGCTTCTCTCACCGTCGTCGCGACGTCTGAGACCCACCGACGTGATTGCGCATTTCGAAGGTGTGGTCATGGGAGAGCTTGATTTCCGTCTGGAAAGTGCTGCTGCGGCGGAATTTGCCGCAACAACCGAAAAGGATGCAGGGTTTCAGGTCCCGCAAGTGGAATGGTTTCTCACTGCGCGGCGGGTGATGACGCTAGAGTGGGCAGAGGGAATCCGTGCCAATGATCTGGTCGCAATCGATGCCGCAGGGCTCGACCGGGTCGATATCGGCAACCGAATCCTCCAGCTTTTCCTCAATCACGCGCTGCGGGATGGGTATTTCCACGCAGATATGCATCAGGGGAACCTGATGATCTCTGCAGATGGCGATGTGATCGCGCTTGATTTTGGCATCATGGGTCGGATCGACGAGTATACGCGGCGCGTTTATGCTGAAATCCTCTATGGTTTTATCCGGCGCGACTATCGCCGGGTTGCAGAGGTTCATTTCGAGGCAGGCTATGTCCCGGCCGATCGGGATATTGACGAGTTCGCGCGCGCGCTCCGCGCCGTTGGAGAACCCATTTTTGGGATGGACGCCAATCGGATCTCCATGGCGCGGCTCTTGGCCTATCTCTTCGAAGTGACCGAGCGTTTCGGGATGGAGACGCGGACCGAGTTGATACTATTGCAGCGTACGATGGTTGTCGTTGAAGGCGTTTCACGGTCGCTTAATCCATCGATCAATATCTGGACCGTCGCGCGTCCGGTGGTTGAGACATATATCTCGCGCAATGTTGGGCCTCAGGCTCTGGTGCGAGACCTGGCGGTGACAGCGCGGGTGCTCGCGCGGTTCGGACCCCGACTGCCGCAAATTGCAGAGCGTGCACTGATCGAGCAGAAAGCGAGCCACTCAAACGAGCATAACCGCACTCGGTGGTGGGAGCCGCTTTTATGGATGGTGACCGGGGCTCTTGCCGCACTGGGCGGTGGGGCTTTGCTGCATTTCCTTCAGTAGCGCGAACGTCTTTCTTGTTATTTCACGATCTGCGCTCTGCCTACGCCCCAAAGCAATGCAGCGATAGGCTCACTGCGCCAGATCGCGCTGCGGGACGGGTTTGTTAGCCCCGGTTCCGCGCGAGATCGTCTTTCAATGCCTGACAGGCGACCTCAACCAAATCCAGGGTCTGGTCGAAGTCGCGCGTGTAATAGGGGTCAGGCACATCGCGGATCGGTTGGTCTGGCAAAAGATCCAAAAGCCGCTCCAGTCGGGCAGGGCTGCCAGCTGGTCTCAGCGCCTCCAGGTCGCGCAGATTGGCAGTATCCATCGCATAGACCCGATCAAAAAGGGTGAAATCCTCTGGGCAGACTTGGCGCGCTCGCAGACCGCTTAGGTCATAGCCCCGTGCTTTGGCCGCACGTTGCATTGGTCGATAGGGTGGCTCGCCCAGGTGCCAGTCACCGGTGCCTGCGCTGTCAAGGTCCAGCATCGGCGCGAGGCTGCGCATCACACCTTCGGCCGTCGGAGACCGGCAGATGTTTCCAAGACAGACAAAGAGAATGCGGCTTGCCATAGCGGGTCTCCTTTGCCACCCGGCTAGCAGGGGTAGCACTGGAATTGCAACCGATGGGAGGGTTTGAGCATGAAACGCATTGTCATTTTAACCGGCGCCGGGCTCAGCGCGGAAAGCGGACTTGGCACCTTTCGCGACAAGGGAGGCCTTTGGACCAAGTACGATTTGTCAGAGGTCGCGACGCCAGAGGGATTTGCCGCCAATCCCGCGAAGGTCCATGCTTTTTACAATGCGCGACGGCAGAATTGCCGCGAAGCGCGCCCAAACAAAGCCCATGAGGCCTTGGCAGAACTCAAAACCGTCTTGCCGGAGGCAGTCACACTCATCACCCAGAATGTCGACGATTTGCTGGAGCGTGCCGGAGCCCACCAAGTCCTCCATATGCACGGAGAACTGATGCGCGCGAAATGCGCGGCCTGTGGTGCTGTCTGGGACCAACTTAGCGATATGGACCCCGGTGATCCGTGCCCCAGTTGCGGCGCACAGGCGTCCCGCCCCGACATCGTTTGGTTTGGGGAATATCCTTACCACATGGAAGAAATCTGGGCGGCTCTCAATGATGCCGATCTCTTTGTGGCCATAGGGACGTCCGGCCAGGTCCACCCGGCTGCCGCCTTTGTCCAGGATGCAGCAAGGGGCGGTGCGAGCACGCTTGAGCTGAACTTAGAAGACAGCGAGATCAGCAGGGATTTCCAGGAAAGACGCCGTGGCCCAGCAACTGAATTGGTGCCCAAATGGGTCGTTGAACTTCTCTCAGACCTGCACCGGTAAAGTGGCCCACGCACCCGGTGGTTTCAAACATCAAATTTAAGCAATACGTTAGGTAAATTGCCCATCAACTCACTGCGTTAGGGCGAGAAGTGCAAAAAATTGAAGCAGAATGTAGACGAAGGGTGGCCTTCGAGAATTTTATGAGTAATGTGGGCGCGTTGTCGACGGGTGAGGCGATTTGATTGCGCCAAGCAGCGATTAACAAAGGACACGCGCGGGTCCCCAAGGACGATCGCGCTTTACGCCAGCCTGTCCGGGCGCTGAAGGTTGTGTGGCTGGGACGCTTGATCGGACCGCCTAGGGAGGCGCAACCGATGTTCGGATAGGCTGGCGGCGAATTTCAAGCGCAGAACACATCTTGTGACGCAGTTTGGCGATGTGCGAACCGACCGATGTCGTCTTAGCTTCCAGAAGGCGGTCCTAGCCGCTTATCCAATTCACATTCCACGATGCGCTGGATGTTTTCGTTGATCTTCTTTCCCAAACGGCTGCGCACTTCTTCACGGAACACTTCCCGCACCAAAGCTCTGAGTGCCGTGAGATCTGCAGGCTCTTCGTTTTGGTCTGCATTGGGTGGCTCTGCATTGGGTGTTTGATCTTCGGTCGCCACTGCGATGGTTTCCTCAGCCTCAGCCTCAGCCTCAGCCTCAGCCTCAGCCTCAGCCTCAGCCTCAGCCTCATCAGTTGCCTCAATGGCGCTTTCGTCGTCACTCTTGGGCGATCTGTCGAGGGTCAGACGAGCGAAATCGCGCAGAACCGCATCCCCTTCCGGCAGCACATAGCCATCGCCATCGGGACTTGGCTCCGGTGTGGAAATGCGCTGCTCCTCTGTGAGAACCAAGGGCGATTTTTCTTGGGCCGCCCGTGACGAGATTAGGCTGCGTACCGCAGTGAGGAGTCCTTCTATATCGTCGCTCTGGGTCATATCAGATGCCCTGGCATTGCCGACGTTATCCTTCGCCGCCTTAGTTTCTGCCGATCCCGCGAAGCACTCTGTCGAGCTTTATGCCCTGTGGGCTCCCGACCGGAGGTGCGGTGCGTACAGCGTTGTAATAAGCAGAGGGGTCATATGCCACCACGTTCAGCCCAAGCGAGTCTGCCGTCAGCATTCCCATTGCGGAGAGCAGTCCATAGACGGCAATCTGTTCTTGTCGGTTGGCGTCGATCTTAAGGCCCTGGGCGTCGAGCAGTTCTTGTTCGGCGTTCAGAACATCCAGCGTGGTTCGCGCGCCAAGGCTCGCTTCTTCGCGCACCCCATCAAAAGCGATCCGGGCGGCTTCGATCTGCCGATCGGTCGACCGCAGAACTGCCCGGGCCACATCGACCGCGGACCAGGCGATGCCAAGCTGCTGCGAGATAATTCGGGTGGTCTGAAGGAGGTTGGCACGGTTCTGATCACGCTGCGCAACCGTGGCCCGGAAGGCAGAGTTGAGCGCGCCCCCTTGGTAGATCGGACCGGTAATCGACAAACCGACCGAACCGACAGGTTCCAGATCGCCCGTGGATGAGGTGTTTGCATTGTCGGTGTAGCCGAAACTGGCGTCGGCACTGATAGAGGGCAGAACGGTCGCTTCGGCCCGGCTCACATTTAATTCTGCGACGGTGACCTGACGCTGTGCCTGCAGGATTTGAGGATGCGACCGTAAAGCCACCTGTCGCGCAGCGCTCAAACTATCTGCTGTTTTGGGCAGCGCAGGCGGAGGGGCAAGCGTGCCGGGATAGCGTCCGACTGCAAGATTGAAGCTTTCTCGCGAGGTTTCCAGATCGCCTTCTGCACTCACCAAGTTTGCTTGTGCCTCAGCCAGTCGTGATTGAGCCTGGGCGACGTCCGTTCGAGTTACCTCGCCGACCTCAAAGCGGTCATTTGCGGCACGTACTTCTTCTTCGAGGACGCGGACGTTGTTTTGGCGCAGATCCACGAACTCAATCGCACGGATCACATCCATATAGGCGGTGACGGCTTCAAAGAGCACATCTTGTTCCACCTGGATCAACGCTTGCCGGGTGGCGAGAACGGCTTCTTTAGCAGCCTCAATAGCCAATCGATTCCGACCAAATTCGTAAAGTGACAGATCAGCGGTGAGGTTCAGCGTGTTGACTTCGCTATAGTTCTGTGAGGTGAAGTCGCCGTCGAAATCGTTGCTCCAGTCGCGAGACAGCGCATAGGCGATAACCGGACGTAGCGCGGAGACCGCAGTTGCCACATCTTCGTCTGCGGCGCGCAGCACCGCACGGTTTTGTTCCAACAAGTCGGAATTGTTGTAAGCAGACACCAAGGTATCGGCGAGAGTCTCTGACTGCCCCGGTGTCACCGCGAAGGCGATAACCGATACCGAGGCCATCAAGCCTGCCATCCAGTTTCTGATGCGCACCCGTTGCTCTCCTCGCATTTGGCAATCTCAACCGCTAAAGCACAAAGTCTTTTGCCGCTTTGAAGTCTTCCAACGTGGGCGCACCGGCATTGAAGGCGAAGCGCCAAGCAATCTTACCAGAAAGCTTATACCCAATACGCACCACGCCAAGGGCTGCCTCGGTAAAGATTGCGATGATCCGGCCACCTTCCTTTAACTGTGACAAGACTGCATCACTCACCTGCTCGACGGCGCCCTCAATGAGGATCGCGTCATAGGGACCATGTTCTGAAGCGCCCAGGTTCAGCGGACCGGTTACAACGGCGACATTGTAAATCTCGGCCTCCGACAGGTTTGAAGCTGCCTCTCTTGCAAGGTCCAGATCGGACTCTAACGCCACAACGGCTTGGGCGATATGTCCGATGATCGCCGCCGAATAGCCTTGGCCCGCGCCGATCACCAACGCAAGCTCGTCCTGAACTAGGTTCACCTCATCAAGCATTTTTGCCAGGCTGCGTGGCTCGAGCATCACCCGTCCGGGCGCGATGGTCAGGTTCTCTCCGACATAGGCGGCCTCTTCCATGCCGGTTGGCACAAAGTTTTCACGTAGGATCGCAAGGAAAGCCTCGATGATCGGAAATTTTGTAACATCGGAAGGTCTGATCTGTGTGTCGACCATCATCCTGCGGCGGAGGTCAAAGTCGGGCATGGGCACTCTTGTCAGGTTACATCCAAGGACCTCTTGGCACGAAACTTATCGCCACGGCAATGTCTCTCGCGCCAAAGCGGATGCTGCCCGATGACATGTTACCGTGGCGTGTTCTGTCTTATCTTTTTCATCTATCCGCTGCCGCGTCGTCATAGAGCGGATGCTCGATCACCTGAGTCTATCTCCATCCAGGATAACACTAAGGTGACCTGAAAAGCATTTCTCTTGGCAGACGCGGCGGTGAAATTGGTGCCGCAGCGGCGGCAACCGAGATGATCGAACTAGGATAGCGTACGTACTCTCTGTTTGACCGCATGGAAGATGAACCGCTGAAGGAGAAGTGGGTGTCTTGCGATGGTCAGCCGGTCAATCGCACCCTGTTCTCCATAGGCCACCGCGGCGCTCCAGCGCAGTTCACTCAGCATGCTGCCAAGCCAAATGTTGCCCAAGCTTGAGTGTGTCCAGGCATCGTTTAATGCGACGTGACCTTTTCCGAGGAGAAAGAGCTTGTTTGTCGCCACGCGCAGAATGATCTGCACACCACGACCAGCGTCTTGGTGACGGATCTGGCAGAAAACTCTATTACCCAGTTCATGCAGGCCAGTGTCGATCAATTAGCGACTGCCGAGAGCGGCACGAGCGAACTGATCCCGGCGGAATCCATGACGCGGCACTTAAAATGGATGTGACCAACAACTCTGCCGTTGATGCGGAAAACTACCTGGATGGCGCCATGAGGTGATGCACCGATCTTTGCTCTGCCGAACCAGCGACCTTCATGAGCCGTCAGAGGTTTTTCGAGCTTGTCAACTCACGCGGGGCAAAGTTCACACCAGAGCTAAAGACCGCCGCCTGACATGAAACTGATGCTTTAGTTTAGCCTGGCTGCAAACTGGTCGAAATTTCAGGACCAGCTCTTACACTGATGGTCTGGCCGAGGATGTGGGTGTCGAAGGCAACTTCATCGACTGGCCAGCGGCCGTCAGCGACTATACGCGCTGCGTAGGTCTGAAGTTTTCCAACTGCGCGGGACGTGGGTTCTATGGGGTAATGCTCTGGCGCCCTACCTTCTTTGTGCCAGCTCAGATAACCAGCTCAGCCATCGCCAGCAGTCGATCCACATCCATGTGTTGCTCCAAATGTGCGGCCAGTTGGTCGAGCGTCTTCTCGATCGCAGCGGGATGGTCGAAGGCTGTGGGGGTCGCGCCGAGCTGCTCTAGATAGCTTTCGCGAAACTCAGCTTCCTGGAAGAGGCCATGAAGATAACATCCCCGCACGCGCCTGTCTGGGCTGGCCGCCCCATGCGGAGTGTCGCCGATTTCAATCCAAGCGCGCTGACAATCGGGCCCGGTGCTTTCGCCCAAGTGGATTTCATAACCGCTCAGTGCTGTGCCGCTGGTCATCTCGCGCGCTGTGACACGGCTCAATGTCTTTTCTGGACGCATCACTGTTGAGATGTCGAGCAGCCCGAGCCCCGGCGTTTCCCCCGGCGTGCCTTCCAGTCCGTCGGGGTCTGCAACGCTTTGGCCGAGCATCTGATACCCGCCGCAGATCCCAAGCACATGCCCGCCACGGCGGCGATGCGCGGCAAGGTCGATATCCCAGCCATGGGACCTGAAATCTTCCAGATCGGCTCTGGTGGTTTTCGATCCGGGGATGAGAACCAGTGTGGCGTCGCCGGGCAGGGGACGTCCTGGCGAGATGATATCAACGGTGATCTTGGGATCGGCGGCAAGCGGGTCGAGATCGTCGAAATTCGCGATCCGGCCCAGCCGCGGGACGGCGATCTTGATCGGTCCGCCGGGACGTCCCACCAAATCAAGAATGTCTTCTGCAGGCAGGCGCCACGCTTCCTCGAACCAGGGGATGACGCCAAGAGACTGCCAGCCGGTGCGTGTCTCAATCTCACGCAGCCCGTCGTCGAATAGTGCAGGGTCGCCGCGGAACTTATTTACCGCAAACCCGTGAATGCGGGCCCGGTCTGGATCCGGCAGGATCACCGATGTCCCCACCAGCTGCGCAATGACCCCGCCTTTTTCGATGTCGCCCACGATGACAACGGGTAGATCCATGGCCTCCGCAAAACCCATATTGGCGATGTCACCGCGGCGGAGGTTGATCTCAGCAGGGCTGCCCGCGCCTTCGACGATGATCAGATCGGCCTGAGCTGCCAGTCGTCGAAAACTGTCGCAAGCCGGGTGTAGCAGATGTGGCTTTTCGCGGGCATAGTCTCTCGCCTTCAATGTGCCATGCACCTTGCCCTGGACGATCACCTGAGCGCCGCGATCAGTTTCCGGCTTTAAAAGCACCGGGTTCATGTCGGTATGCGGCGCGACCCCTGCGGCGATGGCTTGAAGCGCTTGGGCACGACCGATTTCACCCCCGTCTTCTGTGACTGCGGCATTGTTGGACATATTTTGGGGCTTGAAGGGGCAGACCCGCAATCCGCGGGATCTGGCGCAGCGCAGTAGCCCAGCGACGAGCATGCTTTTGCCGACATTTGAGCCGGTGCCCTGTATCATGATTGCGCGTGCCATGGCGCTTGGTCTGCCTGCTCGCTTTGCCCACCGCAAATGAAAAACGCGCCCTAATGGACGCGCTTTTTCTTCGGCAAGGGCCTGGTGTGATTAGGCCGCTTGTGCCTGAGCTTGGTTGCGGCGCTCGCTTTCCTCACGGGACAGTGCCACGGAGGTCCTCACGCCTTTGCCGACGAATTCCATCAGACCGGACACCACCCGTTCATTTGGGTCGATGCCTGCACAGGTCAAAACTTCGCGTCCATCGCGCGACCGCGCCCAACGCGCAATCTGTTCGGGTCCATTGCCATATTTTTTGTCATCTGCAATCGCATCGTCCAATGCCGCCAGCACCACCGCTGCGAATAGTTTCCGCGCTCGGTTGCCCTGCTCGTGGTTGAATGCCGTGCCGTCGACAAACTCAGCCATTTTCTTTCCTTATTTTTGCTTCTTGTTCTTGCGAATCCGGAGAGCGCAATATGGCGGCTTTAAATCGATTCGGTATCCCGATTATTGCATGCCAGCTATGCGCTATTGTCATGTCTCGGGCGTTCACGCTCTGTTTCAAGTTTGCTTGTCAGCCCCAGGTCATGCGGATATAGGGGCAACGCCTTTGGATGCAACATGTAACGAAAAAATGACGTGGGGTCGCGGATGCCGAAGATCAACGGAAATGAGATCCGGCCAGGGTATATCCTTGAACATAATAACGGGCTGTGGACTGCGGTGAAAGTGGATCACGTGAAGCCCGGCAAGGGCGGAGCATTTGCTCAGGTTGAACTTCGCAACTTGCGTAATGGGTCTAAACTGAACGAACGTTTTCGCTCTGCCGACAAAGTGGAACGAGTTCGTCTGGAACAAAAAGACCAGCAATTTCTGTATGAAACAGATGGGATGCTGGTTTTCATGGATACCGAGACCTTTGAACAGGTCGAATTGCCCGCTGAGCTCTTGGGCGAACGCCGTCCGTTCTTGCAAGATGGCATGACCGCAGTGATCGAGTATTACGACGCTGAAGCGCTCAACGCGACTTTGCCCCAAAAAGTGACCTGCACCGTCGTGGAAACCGAACCGGTGGTCAAAGGACAGACCGCTGCAAATAGTTTCAAGCCAGCGATCCTCGACAATGGTGTCAAGGTGATGGTGCCGCCTTTCGTCGGACAAGACGAAGAAATCATCGTCAATACAGAGACCATGGAATACGCCGAACGAGCGTGAGACCGCTATTGCAGGTCGGCACCGACCTCAGCACGCCGCAGTCGGGCTGTTCCCGCTTCCATCTCACCCTTTGCACGGTCAAACCGCAGATGGGCGAGAGCCATGTCCCCGCTTTGACTGCCAAGCCGACCGACAAGCTTGCCCCCTGCCGTGATTTCTGTCCCGGGGGGCGCACTGCCCTCGATATGGACCTGCACCAGTCCCTTGCGCAGTTCGGTCTTGTGCTTCATTCGCGCCACGATCTCTTGACCGACAAAGCAGCCTTTACGGAAATCGACGCCGTGGATCCGGTCAAAACCGAATTCCAAGATGTAGCTATCATCGGCGACAAGCTCGGTACCGGACTCAGGTATCAGATGGCGGACGCGCAGCGCGGTCCAATCGGTGCCGTCCATGGCCTCTTGGCCCTCTGCGTACAATCGCCACCCCAAAGCAGGATGGCGCGGGTCTGCAAAACTGCCCTCCGGCGCCGCGTCCGTTCCGCGGCTGACCGCAATATCGGTGTTCTCAAACTGGACATCGGCGCGCAGCTTATAGAGCGTTAGTCTCTTGATCAGATCCGGCGCAAGATCGGCGTCACAGTCAAGCAGAACTGAACATTCTTCCGGCACCAAAAAGAAATCGGCGAGGTATTTCCCTTGCGGCGACAATAAAGCGGTGTAGACGAGCCCGTTTTTCAAGCCGGAAACATCATTTGTTACCAGACCTTGTAAGAAGTCTTCGCGATCGCCCCCTTTGATACGGATCACCCGGCGTGCAAGGTCATTTGATGCGGTCATTCGGCACTCCAAGCTTTGCGTTGGTGCAGATATAGGGAGGTTGCGACACTCATGACAGAGGGCGAAGATGAGCGCACCCCTCACTGTGGTCATTCCCACTTTGAATTCGGCACAGTCCCTGCCGGGATGCGTCGCGCCTCTTTATGAGGGTATCTTTGCGGGCCTGATCCGAGAGTTGATCGTGACCGATGGTGGGTCGCATGACGACACCACGCAAATCGCGGAAGCGCTCGGCGCGCGCGTGTTGACCGGGCCTGCAGGGCGTGGTGGGCAGCTAAGTCGTGGCACCGCTATGGTTGAAAGCCCCTGGGTTTTGGTTCTGCATGCGGACACGCAACTCTCTCACGGCTGGGCCGATCGCGTTTACCAGCATATGGCGCAGCACCCTTCAAAGGCGGGCTATTTTTGGCTGCGTTTCGATGCCACCGGGATGGCTGCGGCAATCGTCGCCCGATGGGCCAATCTGCGCTCGGCTCTATTCGGTCTGCCTTATGGTGATCAAGGCTTTCTGGTGCCACGAAAGGCGCTTGCAGCCAAAGGCGGCTATCCCGATCTGCCGCTGATGGAGGATGTGGCGCTCGCCAAGCAGTTCCGCGGCGCGCTTTGTCCCTTAGGGGCCATCGCCGTCACGTCGGCAGAGCGCTACTTGTCCGAGGGCTGGCTCAGGCGCGGGTCTCGCAATCTCACGTTGCTGCTGCGCTACCTTTCTGGCGCTGATCCCAAAAAACTCGCCGCCGCGTATCTGCCCAAAGTCTAAGAGCGCTTGGCCTTCCATTCTTTCATGAGCGCCTCGCCGTTGTAGCGGGTTTCCAACCACTGCAAGACTGTCATTGGGGAGTCTACGGTGTCCCTCTCATAGGCATCGAAGACATAATCGAGAACACCGGTATCGGTGCTGGAGAGGTGCAGGTAGCGCCAATGAAGCTGCTGACGCGCTTTGGCGACGGGCTGCCGTTCGACAATCGCCAGATAGAGCGCCGCTGCAAGACCGGTGCGGTCGGAGCCTGATTTGCAATGGATCAGAAAGGGTTTTTCAGCCGCTCGCATGACGTTGACAAGATCAAGCATGTCTGCCCGAGGCGACAAGCGCCGAGCGCTAAAGCGCAGTGTCACCAGCGTGATGCCCGCTTTTTCACAGGCCTCTTCCTCAAATAGCAGTGGCGAAAAGCGCCCATCGCCGCGCAGATTGATGATGGTCTTGATGCCGCGTTGGGCATAGCGGGCGATCTGCCGCGCAGAGGGTTGATTGGCGCGCCAAGCGCCGGGCGCAAACTCTGCGAGGTTCCACCAAAGCACTCTCAAAAAGGCATGATCCATGAGCTGAAAATGCCACCAAGCCCGGCGGCGGTCTCGCGGCGTGGCGATGCTCGCGCCGAAACGATCGCGCATGGCGTGTTCAAATTGGCGTAGACGCGATTTTAGACTGGTGCTCATCAGTGTCTCGTTTTTATGTGGCGGTCATGTAACGACGCGTATCGCTGCAAACAACCGAGCCTTCTTTGTGAACGGGATCCCCGGCGCGGAATGGCCTTTGCTCTGCGGCCTATGGATGTGAAAGGTCTTACCGATGGAAAAGGCGCCACTCTCACTGGCTCATGGGCGTCACTATCTTGCGATCCCGGGTCCTTCCGTCATGCCGGACCGGGTTTTGCAGGCGATGCACCGGGCCGCGCCGAACATTTATACCGGTGAGCTTCCGGAACTGGTCGCTTCGCTTTTGCCAGATCTTAAATCCATCGCCGGCACGCAGCATCATGTCGCCATGTATATTTGTAATGGACATGGTGCTTGGGAGGCGTCGCTCGCCAATGTGCTCTCGCGCGGTGATCGTGTCCTTGCCTTAGCGACGGGTCGGTTTGGCTTGGGCTGGGCGGATGTGGCCAAGCAACTCGGCGCAGAGGTTGATATCCTCGACTTTGGTCGCGAAGCCCCGGTGGATCCAACCCGGGTGATGGCGGCGTTGGAGGATGATACCTCGCATAAGATCAAGGCGTTGCTGGTTGTTCAGGTCGATACCGCGAGCTCGGTCAAAAACGATATTCTTTCGCTTCGCCAAGCCATGGACGCTGTGGGCCACCCAGCTCTTTTGATGGTCGATTCCATCGCGTGCCTGGCCTGCGATGCGATGGAAATGGATGCCTGGGGCATCGATGTGCTCATAACCGGGTCACAGAAGGGACTGATGACCCCACCGGGCATGGGATTTGTCTTTTTCAACGACAAAGCAGACGCCGCGCGCGAAACGGCATCCTGCGTCACAGCCTATTGGGACTGGCGTCCCCGCGTGTCGCCCGAGATCTTCTATCGTTACTTCTTCGGGACGGCCCCGACGCACCTCCTTTTCGGTCTGCGGGAAGCGCTGACGATGTTGGTCCATGAAGAGGGGATGCAGGCAGTTTTGGCCCGCCATGCCGCCCTGGCAGAGGTCGTCTGGGCCGCCTGCGACGCGTGGAGTGCGGAAGGCCCCTTGCGGCTCAACATCGCCGATCCGGCCTTTCGTAGCAACGCTGTGAGCTCGATCAGGATCGACGCCCCACATGGCAAGCACATTCAAGACTGGTTGAAAGACAATGCAGGCGTCACGCTTGGGATTGGATTGGGGATGGACAGCCCTGAAGACCCCGATGCCACAGGTGCCTTTCGCATCGGCCATATGGGGCATGTGAACGCCCATATGGTCCTGGGGCTCTTGGGAACTGTGGAGGCCGCGATGCAGGCACTTGATGTCCCGCATGGGTCTGGGGCGCTTTCCGCTGCAGCAAAGGTCGTCGCAGAGAAAACCCTTGGCTAGTCGAGGGTACCCATGGCACGGGCGAGCGCGTCTTTGAACACAGGGATCGACGCCAGCGGAGGCAGGGTCACCCGAATACAGCCATCCAAAGGTGCAGCGCTGGGTTTACGAATGAACACCCCTTGGTTGAGGAGCGCGGGCACGAGCGCTTCTGCATAGGCAGCACCACGATGCGTCTCTGCCGTGACGAAATTGGTGTGTGATGGCAAAGGGTTAAAGCCGGCTTCTTTCAGGGCCTCACTCAGCGCCGAACGGGACTGAGTTAACGACGCAAGCGTCTGGGAAAGCCACTCGTGATCTCCAACCGCGGCCATGGCAGCGGCAAGCGCGGGACGCCCTTTGCCGAAATGGGTACGAACGCGATTTGCCGCTTGAAGGATGTCAGGATGCGCAATCGCATAGCCAACACGGAGCCCTGCAAGCCCGTAGGCCTTCGAAAATGTTCGCAGTCGTATCACATGGGGAATGCTACTCAGATCTGCCTCCACGGCATCCTCCGATGCAAACTCACCATAGGCTTCATCCAACAGGCAGGCGCAGTTTTCCGGCAAATCATTGACAAACCGACGTATCGTTTCGGCATCATGGTAGCTGGCGGTCGGATTGTCTGGGTTTGAAAGGTAGACGATCCGTGCCGAGTGAGCTTTGGCGGCCGCCGCCATCGGCTCCAGAGGCACCTTTGCTTTTTCATAGGGCAGGTCCACGATTTCGGCGCCGACCGCACGAGCGTGGTAGGCGAAGGTTGGATAGCCGCCCCTGGTGGTCACCGCGACCACACCTGGGCTCAGAAAGAGCCGTGTGAAACAGTCCAACAGACCATCAATCCCTGCGCCCACGAGCACACGGTCCAAAGTGGTTCTATATTTCTCTGCGAGTACCGAGCGCAGGTCATAGACCTCCATATCGGGGTACATCCACGCCTCATCGGCAGTTGCGTGCAAGGCCGCCACGGCTGCAGGCGAGGGGCCCAACAGGTTCTCATTGGCACCGATGCGCAGCGTTGTGGGTACGCCACAGGCACGTTGCAGCGCTTCGGGCGAACTAAATGGCACCGATTGCGGCAATCGAGCGATCACTGGAGCGAAGTCGGGAATGGTCATGGTATATCCAGACCTCAGGCGGATTGCGAAAACAAGGGGTCAGCTTTTGCCTGCTGCTGTGAGCGCCTTAAAATGCGTCAGCCATCTATAAACTTCGCCATCCGTGGTGATGGCCCCCTTTGCGGCCCGGAGAAACTATGAAACCGTGCCCTAGTGAAGGCGAAAGGGGCCGTGAATGTCGATCAAAGCAAGTATCTACCACCTGACGCACTATAAATACGATCAACCGGTGGTGATGAGCCCTCAAGTGATCCGCCTGCGGCCGGCGCCCCATTCTCGGACCAAGGTTTTGAGTCATTCGCTAAAGGTCGCCCCTGCCAAGCATTTCGTGAACCATCAGCAAGACCCGTATGGCAATTGGCTGTCACGATTTGTCTTCCCTGAACCTGTCCGAGAGTTGAAGATTGAGGTCGATCTGGTCGCAGACATGACCGTCTACAATCCGTTCGATTTCTTTGTCGAAGACAGTGCAGAATACTATCCTTTCGACTACCCGGAGGATTTGGCCGAGGATCTGGTCATCTACCGGCGTCCAGAGCCCGCTGGCCCGCATCTGCAGGCTTTTCTCAAAACGATCCCACGCGAGCGCCAACGTACCGTCGATATGGTTGTGGCGATTAATGCTAAGGTTCAAGCTGCGGTTGGTTATGTCATCCGGATGGAGCCCGGGGTGCAAGCGCCAGAAGATACCTTCAAGGCGGGTACCGGGTCCTGTCGCGATAGTTCTTGGTTGTTGGTCCAAGCATTGCGGCATTTGGGTTTTGCAGCACGCTTTGTGTCTGGGTACTTGATCCAATTGAAACCTGATCTCAAAGCGCTAGACGGGCCCCAAGGCACCGATCACGACTTCACCGATCTGCATGCCTGGTGTGAGGTCTATCTGCCCGGCGCTGGTTGGGTGGGCCTTGATCCGACCAGTGGATTGCTGACTGGTGAGAGCCATATCCCACTCGCCGCCACCCCTCATTTCAAGAACGCGGCACCGATTTCGGGCGGCTATTCCGGCCAAGCCGAGGTCAGCTTTGATTTTGACATGCGGGTGACACGGGTGGCCGAACATCCTCGGATCACCAAACCTTTCTCAGATGAAAGCTGGGAAGACCTCAATGCCTTGGGCCGTAAGGTCGATGAGCGCCTTACCGCTGGTGATGTGAGACTGACCATGGGCGGGGAGCCCACCTTTGTCAGCATCGATGATTTTGAGAGTGACGAATGGAATACAGAGGCAGTGGGGCCCACCAAACGGACCAAGGCCGATGTTTTGATCCGGCGCTTGCGCGACAAGTTCGCCCCAGGTGGATTTCTGCATTACGGGCAGGGGAAGTGGTATCCCGGCGAAAGTCTCCCGCGATGGACCTTCAGCCTCTATTGGCGCAAGGACGGGTTGCCGATTTGGCAAGATCAAGAACTGATCGCGATGGAAAGCGCGGATGCTGCTCCGGATGAGAGCGAAGCGGCCAAGTTGACGGTGGCCATCGCCGAAGCGCTCGAGGTGCCTTCTGACAACGTCTTACCGGCCTATGAGGATCCCGGAGAGTGGCTCTTGCGAGAGGGCAATTTGCCGGACAACGTCTCTCCCGATGATCCCAAGATCGAAGACCCCGAAGAGCGCAGCCGCATGGTCAAAGTGTTCGACCGGGGTCTGTCTAAGCCGGTGGGGTATGTCCTGCCGGTTCAGGCCTGGCAGTCGCGCGCAGTGTCGCATCGTTGGCGCTCAGAGCGGTGGAAAACGCGACGTGGACGGCTGTTTCTCGTACCGGGTGACAGCCCGGTTGGGTATCGCCTGCCGCTCGGGGCGTTGTCTTACCTGACGCCCGCCCAATACCCTTATGTCAATGACGCCGACCCGACCATCCCGCGCGACCCGCTGCGAGATATTCCAGCCGAAATGCGTGCGCGGCTCGGTGATGATTGGCGGCGTCAGCCGATTGCGACCCAAGTTATCGACTACGCTCCACAGGCGCTCGTGCCTCAGCCAACACCTGAAATCAATGGCGCTGTGCGCACCGCAATCAGCGTTGAACCGCGGGATGGCCGCCTAACGGTTTTCTTGCCCCCAGTTGTGTGGCTGGAAGACTATCTAGAGCTTGTGGCTGCCGCTGAGGCCGCGGCGTCTCGGTTGGAACTGCCGGTCCATATCGAAGGCTACCCACCGCCCCAAGACCCTCGGTTAAACGTGATCCGCGTGGCTCCTGATCCCGGCGTTTTGGAGGTCAACATCCATCCGTCCAACAGTTGGGACGAAGCGGTAAATATCACCGAAACCGTCTATGAAGAGGCCCGCCAATCGCGGCTCGGCGCCGACAAGTTCATGATCGATGGCAAGCATACCGGCACTGGTGGCGGCAACCATGTGGTCATCGGCGGTGCGACGACGATGGACAGTCCTTTCCTGCGTCGCCCCGATCTGCTGCGGTCCTTGGTGCTGCATTGGCAGCGGCACCCGGCGATGTCTTACTTCTTTTCTGGTCTTTTCATTGGACCAACCAGTCAAGCGCCCCGGGTAGATGAAGGGCGCCAGGACCACCTTTATGAGCTGGAGATCGCGCTTCAGCAGATGCCTGCCCCGGACGAGGGTGTGCCACCGCTGCCCTGGTTGGTGGACCGTCTGCTTCGCAACTTATTGGTGGATGTCACCGGGAATACGCACCGCTCTGAGATCTGTATCGACAAGCTCTACTCGCCGGATGGTCCCACCGGACGTTTGGGGCTGATCGAGTTTCGCGGTTTCGAGATGCCCCCCAATGCACGCATGAGCTTGGCGCAACAGCTGTTGGTGCGCGCCTTGATCGCGCGCTATTGGGAGAGCCCGATTTCCGGCAAGTGTATCCGCTGGAGCACGCTGCTGCACGACCGGTTCATGCTGCCGCACTATCTTTGGGAAGACTTGCTTGAGGTGCTTGCCGATTTGAACACTCACGGCTTTCCAATGAAAGCGGATTGGTTCAAAGCTCAGGCAGAGTTCCGGTTCCCCTTCTGCGGCGAAGTTGAAGCGGAAGGCGTGCATCTGGAACTCCGTCAGGCGTTAGAGCCTTGGCATGTGATGGGGGAAACCGGCGCTATCGGTGGCACAGTGCGCTACACTGACAGTTCCACCGAGCGCGTTCAGGTTCAACTGACCACCGACAATCCATCGCGCTACACCGTGGCTTGCAATGGCCGGATTGTTCCGATGCAAAATGTGGAAACGAATGGGGTGAGTATCGCGGGCATCCGCTACAAAGCTTGGCAAGCGCCGCTTTCAATGCATCCCGTGGTCCCGGTCCATGCGCCTTTGACCATCGATGTGTTCGACCGCTGGTCAGGGCGCGCGCTTACAGGGTGCACCTACCATGTATCCCATCCCGGCGGGCGCTCCTACGACACGTTCCCGGTCAATTCGAACGAGGCAGAGGCCCGGCGATTGTCGCGGTTCGAGGCACGAGGCCACACGCCTGGGCTCTATATGCCACCTGAGGAAATGCCCAATCCAGAGTTCCCGATGACGCTCGACCTGCGCCGCTTGCCGAATATGTGAGCACGAGTTTGTGCGAGTCGATAGCTGGGGCCACTCATCTCAAGGACATAGTGTATCAGCCGGTCGAGAAACGCACCAGTGAGGCTTTCATAAGCAAAATTGGCGTTTCACTCATCAATGGCAAGGTTCGAGGCGATGCTTCTAGTGCCGCGCTTGTAGCGCTCGCTAGTCAGTTAGAACAGAAATTAAGCGCCGGTCGGCGTCAAAGCCGCGATTCCCGAGCAGCCAGTCAACTTTTGGCAGGTTGCCCAGCATCGCCCGTGTGGCGTTGTCGTTGCTCACCTGCCCGGCGGTGACGAACAGGTCGAGCGGCCATCCCTGGCTGTTACAGGTTGCGTGCAGCATGGCGTTCGCTTGCTCACGTTAATGATGACAGTCTTCCATCGCAGTGCTCGGCCGCCAGGCCCGCCAACATCAGGGCGAAGATGCCCCGTTCGCGGTTTCCCTCGCACCGGTGGCGTTCAACCGCTCACCATCACCGTTTCCAAAGATTGTACAGCGTCTTGGGCAGCGATAGGCGGTATGAGCGTCACGCCACCGTAAGCCGTTGCGAATTTTGAATATAGTCTCACTCATAACGGCCTGTCATCGACGCAAGGCTTGCCATGGGACTTTGGGAAGAAGGGCTCCAGATGCGCCATCTGCGTGTCGCTCAGCCAGAAAAAAGGCGCTCACAGCACCACTCTGTTTTTGAGCCCTGAAGCACGTAGTGCGGCGGAAACCAATGCGCACTGACCCTTATAAAGTCCGCATTCAAAGTCGGTTTTCAGTATCGCAATCGGCTTGTTTATCTGTTCCTCACTTGCGATTTGCTCCCACACTTGACGATACGGTGTCTGACATAAGTTGCTCCGCGGCGGCACTTCAGGATAGGTTCCGGTGATGGCCGGCCAAAGAGTGGCAGCTTATGCAAAAGGAAATGTGTGTGACGGCCCTGGCTCTCGCCATTTGCCATAGAGAATTGGTTGACGCTTGCCTGCAAAGCGTGCGCCGTGCGGTCGTCGACCCCAATGACTGATGCCCAGGCAATGACCCAATCCGGGGTCGACGCGTTGATTACCGATTATGCGCCTTACCCTGACAGCGCCGATGAGTTGATCGATGCGGGCGGCCGCGTCCGCACGGTTTGGGCAGGCCTGCTGGCGGAGTTTGCCCGGTTGGGTCCAGATGGGCTGAGGCACCGCACACATCGTGCTGCGCAGTATTTGCGCGATGCGGGCGTTTTTTTCCGCGCCTACGGCAAGGATGGTCCAACGGAGCGCGCTTGGCCGTTGAGCCATGTGCCGGTGCTACTGCCAGATCAAGACTGGCAGAAAATTCGCGCGGGTTTGGAACAGCGGGCAGATCTACTGGAAGAGATCGTGGCGGATCTTTATGGGCCTGCAAAGCTCGTCCAGGACGGTCACCTACCTGCCGCGCTTGTGGCGCGCATGCCCGATTGGCTACGCCCGATGGTGGGGATCAAACCACGCTCTGGCCACTACCTGCATTTCATCGCTTTTGAGATCGGCCGTGGACCGGATGGCAATTGGTGGGTTTTGGGCGACAGAACGCAAGCCCCGTCTGGGGCAGGCTTCGCCATTGAGAATCGTGTCGCCATGAGCCGCATGCTGCCTGAGAGCTTCGCTGGTGGTAGGATCGCGCGGCTAGGAGGTTTTTTTCGCGACTATCGGCACGCCTTGGAAGGGCTCGCTGCGATCAATCTACAACCCGGTGAAAGACCTGGCGAGGTCGGTGTCCTTACCCCCGGTCTGTTGAACGAAGCGTATTTTGAGCACGCCTATATTTCCAGATATTTGGGGTTCATTTTGCTGGAAGGCGAAGACCTTGTTGTGCGCGATGGCCGTGTGATGGTCCGCACGGTCGCTGGGCTGCGCCCGGTCAGCGTGCTCTGGCGCCGGTTGGACGCCAGCTACGCCGACCCTTTGGAGTTGGAAGAAACTTCGCGTTTGGGAACACCGGGTCTGGTCGGTGCGTTGCGCGAAGAGGCTGTGACCATCGTCAATGCGCTCGGCTCTGGCCTGTTAGAGACCCGCGCGATGCTTGCCTTCATGCCGCGGATTTGCTTGGCTCTGCGCGGCGAGCCACTTCTGTTGCCCAATATTGCCACCTGGTGGTGTGGCCAGGCGACAGAACGTGAGCATGTTAAAGCGCATACCGCAAAAATGATGATCGGCCCCGCGCTTTCCACCCGTCTGCCTTTCGACCCCGAAGCAACCACCGCTCTCGGTGGCCAATTTAGAGCGCACTCTGAAACCAGCGTGAATGACTGGATCGATAGCGAAGGCGGGGCCTTGGTCGGACAAGAAGCGGTACGATTGTCGACAACCCCTGCGCTGCTCGACGGGAAACTGGTTCCGCGCCCCATGAGCCTTCGTGTCTTTGCGGCGCGCACCGAGAACGGTTGGGTCTTTATGCCGGGTGGCTATGCGCGCATCGGACAAAGCGAAGACCCCACAGCGATATCTCTGCAACAGGGTGGATCGGTCGCTGATGTCTGGGTGATCCGAGACCGCCTCGCCCGTGGCGCGACAATTGCGGAGGTCCGCAACGATCCCAAACCCAGAGGCGATCTGACCGTCTTGCCAAGTCGTGCGGCGGACAATCTGTACTGGCTCGGTCGGTACGTGGAACGCGCCGAAGGCAGCATGCGATTGTTGCGCGCCTATCATGCTCGGCTGAGCGAAAGTGCAGAGCCTGACACGGCGCTCCTGAAGTTGCTCGATCAGGCTCTGTGGAGACTGGGCGTAAACAGTGAGGCCCCCATCCCGGAAGGGCTTTTGGACATGATCTCAGCTGCGGAAAACAGCGCAGCGCAAGTGCGAGATCGTTTTAGCGAAGACGGCTGGATCGCGCTGACGGAACTGCGCCGAACAGCGGAGCGTTCTGCGCTGGAACTCACGGATGATCGGCAAGAAAGCGAAGACGCTATTGCGCGTGTGCTTGGCGCTTTGCTCCGCCAAGTCACTGGTTTTTCTGGGCTGGTGCAGGACAATATGTATCGTTTCACAGGGTGGAGGTTCCTCTCAATCGGGCGCTGTCTGGAGCGCGCAAGTGGGACTGCTTCGGTCCTTGCGCAGTTTACTGAGCCCGAGGCGCCGGAAGGGGTGCTCGATCTCGCGGTTGAGTATGCCGATAGCGCGATCACCCATCGGCGCCGCTTTACCATTGAAAGCAATCGCAACACCGTAATCGATTTGATCGCCCTTGATGGGCGAAACCCGCGTTCTGTTCTTTACCAACTCAACCGCATACGGGCTTTGGCGTCTCGGTTGCCAGGAGCCGAGGACCGTGGTCACCTGTCAGATTTCTACAAATCCATCATTCGCAGCCAGACCGATCTAGAGCTCAGCACTGCGGAAACGCTGGATCCAGAGGCGCTTTGGGGGCTGCGGGCGGCCCTTTCAGAAACCTCAGATTTACTCTCGACGGCCTATTTGCGCTGAGTTTTTGCTGCGCAGCATCGCTTCGTTAACCCTTGCCTGCCAAGGTACCGCCCGTAATCGTGTGCGGAGAATCGCGAGATGTTCGGGATTATTGGGATTGTTGTTGTTTTTGCCATGGTGTTCGGCGGCTATTTGCTGGCGGGCGGTAAATTCGATATCATTATCAAGGCACTGCCCTTCGAGTTTATGATGATCGGTGGGGCTGCAACCGGTGCATTCCTGATCGCCAATGACGCGAAATCGGTGAAACACTCGCTCAAGGACGTCAAAAAAGTGTTCTCCGGCGCGAAATGGAAAGCCAATGACTATCGCGATTTGCTCTGTCTTTTGTTTGAACTGGTGCGCTTTGCACGGCAGAATCCGGTCGGCCTGGAAGAGCATATAGATAGTCCAGATACCTCCGATATTTTCAGCAAATACAATAAGATATTGCAGGACAAAGAAGCGATTGCCTTGATCTGCGATACGCTGCGGTCAGCTTCGATGAATTACAATGATCCGCATCAGGTTGAAGAGGTGCTGGAAAAGCGCATGGAGGCGAGCCACCATCACGCGATGCATTCCAGCCATGCCCTTCAAACTATGGCAGACGGTTTGCCTGCGCTCGGCATTGTTGCGGCGGTTTTGGGTGTGATCAAAACCATGGCCAGTATCGACCAACCACCAGAGGTGTTGGGAAAGTTGATCGGTGGCGCGTTGGTTGGAACATTTCTTGGGGTTTTTCTTGCGTATGGTTTGGTTGGGCCCTTCGCCACGCGCATCAAGGCTGCGACGGAAGAAGACGAACACTTTTATCAGCTGATCCGCGAAGTGCTGGTTGCCAACCTGCACAATCACGCAACCAATATCTGTATTGAGGTGGGCCGTCAGAATACGCCGCTCCACTTTCGACCTTCGTTCAGCGATCTCGAAGAGGCCTTGAAATCGACCAAGCAGAACGCCGCATGAGGGTCCTTCTTGTCGTTGCAGCACTGGTTTGTCTGTTACTTCCAACTCAAAGTTTTGCTGCAGCTTTCAGCGTAAGATCTGGCGAACACAACGGCTTCACTCGCCTTGTCATCTACTTGGACCAAGAACGAAATTGGGACATAGCCGCGACATCTGAAGGCTATGACTTGGTTGTCGAGGGTGGCCAAGAAGGCTTCGATCTGAGCGGCGTGTTCGAGTTCATTCCCAAAAGACGTCTGACTTCAGTGACCTCAAGACCAGATACTCTTGGTCTCTCTGTTGCTTGTGCCTGTCCCGTTCAGGCCTTTCCCTTTCGGACCGACGTCATCGTGGTTGACATCTATAGTGAAGAACCGCCGGTTGCCGGGTTTTCTGAAGCAAGGATTGTCCAGCCATACGAGAACGACAAGGCAAAGATACAGGCAAGCGAGAACACTGCTGGGACTGGCACTCAAGAGATCACTGGTTCCAGCGGCCTGTCGCAGGTGAATTTGACACTCCCCTCTTGGACCGAACGATCCCGGCCCGCCATGCGCGCTGCGGGGCTTCTGGGGGGGGACGCGCCAGATAGCCAGAAAACCAATTCATTGCTGGACCATAACCAACTGATCGCTGGCATCGCCGATGCGGCATCGCATGGGCTTCTAACCCTCGCTGACCCGGCATCCCGCGAAAGAGGTACACTACCCTCAATTCTCTCAAGAGACTTGAGTGGAAACAGTCAGTTGAAGGTCCATGATCCGCTGCTGCCCGGCACAACACCTGACAGTCTCAATGCGCAGCTTCGGAGTTGTTTACCACGTCGCTATTTCGACGTGCATCACTGGGGCGATCCTGAAAAGCTTCCGCATGAGCTTTTTGCCGGTTTGAACGACCTTGATGCCGACGATGCCAATTTGCCTGCGTTAGACGCAGCGACGGCTCGGATCCGCAGCTATATATACCTCGGTTTTGGCACCGAAGCGCGCCAAATCGTGGAAACATATCGTCTGCCCGAAAGAGACATGCGTATCTACTCAGCCCTGGCTGCGATTGTGGATCAGCCCGGCAGCAAGGAGCAAAACCCACTGAGTGACCAACTTCTGTGCGATAGTGGGGCGGCGCTTTGGGCCTTCGTTTCGACGAAGCAACGGGTAGGCGCGAAAACCAAAGTGAACACAAATGCGGTGTTGCGGCATTTCTCCCGACTACCCTTGTGGCTCCGCGCGCATTTGGGTGAAACCGCGCGCAAAAATTTTGAAGCTCTGGGCGATGCAACATCCGCAAATGCGATCCAGGACTGGATCGAACGTGCGGCGGATGCAGAAGTGAAGAAAATTCTGGAGAAAGAGCTCGAAGAAGACGCCGGAGATCTCCCTCCCCCCGACCCACTGGCCAAAGCAGGATCAGATCGATCCGTTCCACTTGAGGCTGCCCATACGGCTTTGGACGCGGCACGAGAGACCTCTCAACCTCTTTTGGACGAAGATAGAACCGAAGTAGAAGCCCTGATTTTAGAGGCCCGCGGGTCCGACGAGAGTGTGGCACTCTTTAGCGCCTATGCTGAAACGATTGCGAGTGCGACCGAAATCCAGTCCTTTGAGGCGCTGTTAAACGTCTTGTCGCGATCGCGTTTTGCGAAGAGCTATCCCTTAAAGATGGGACGGGATGCCATGTTGTCGGCCGCCGCCGCACAGTCGTCTGACCAAGTTCTCTTGGGCATCTTGACAAGAAACCGAAACAAATTTCGAAAGTCGCCGCCGCCCAGGGAAACCGCAGATGCGGTCATAGCCAGGCTGCAGGAATCCGGTTTTGTGGACGGCGCCAACGACTACGCCAAAGTGCTTCAGGCTCGTCTGAGAAATGCGACAACTCAGTCGTTTGCACGTCAAATTGACTTTGACACTGCTGAACTAGCGAGCCCAAACGCCAGCTCCGTTGAAGGGGCTCAAGGGCGGGGCGCCTCGACCCCCGCATCCGAAGATCAGCTGGCCCAATCCCTGGGGGAGATTCTCGACCGGAATGTTCCTGACGAACCGCAGAATGCTGCGAGCTTGTCGGAGGACCCAGTAAAGACCTTGTTAGAGGCAGAAGAAGCTAGCGATCTCATAGCTCAGATCCTCAATCGACCATAATCAACCCGTACAAATTTGCCTACAGCAGATGGGGTCGAGCCTTCGGTGAAATCTCGATAGACTTGGTCTTCCGCACACTCCCCGCTAACACTGTGTTATGATCTATGACATCACCTTGCGCATTTACTACGAGTACGCTCAGGCCACAGACATGGGACGTCAGGTGGTGCGGGTGCTACCGCGCGCCCGTGCACAGCGGCAAAGACTTTTGCGAAGCAACCTTGCGATCAGACCAGAACCCATTGAGCGTCGGCGGTCAGAAGATTTCTTCGGAAATGAGTTGGTTGAGCTTGGGTTTGATTGTTTCAGCGCTGATTTTGAACTGGTCTTGAGGGCGAGAGTGGAGCGCGACGGCAGCTCCGGCGGTCTAGATCTTTCTCCCGATTTGGCACGCATGCGTGAAGATCTTGCCATGGAGAACCGTCTCGACGCCGCGTCGCCGCTCCACTTCTTAGGCAACTCCGCCCGCGTCCGGAGCGGAGCGGTTTTCCAAGACTTCGCGAACAGTCATGCGCAAGCAACCGACACAGTCCTGGAATCGGTGATCGCAATCGGTCAGGCGATCCATGACACGATGGAGTTTGTGCCGGGCGCAACCGAGGTGAACACCAAACCCGAAGACGCCTTTGAGGCTCGCCGCGGTGTCTGCCAGGATTTCAGCCACATTATGATCGCGTCACTGCGGTCCATCGGTGTCCCTGCGGGCTATGTCAGCGGATTTCTTAGAACTCTACCGCCACCAGGCCAGGCCCGTTTGGAGGGCGCGGATGCGATGCATGCCTGGGTACGCGCCTGGTGTGGTCGGGAAATCGGTTGGGTTGACTACGATCCCACCAACGCGATGCGAGCCGGGCGCGATCATGTAGAGGTGGCGATGGGACGCGACTATGCCGATGTTTCGCCTGTGCGTGGTGTTTTGCGCAGCTCGGGCGCGTCGCTTGCCGGGCATAGTGTCGATATGGTCGATGTTGCGCAGATGCAAGCGGCTCCAAAACGTGTCACGGAATCCGCCCAGCAACACTAGTACTTGAAATCGCTATGTCTTTTAGGCCGCCTCAGTGAGCACATCGCTGAGCGCGAAAGCCGCCCTCATCAAGCGTTTTGTGTAGGCGGTTTGGGGGGCGGAAAACAAGTCATCGACCGACCCTTTTTCGACCACTTGCCCCTCTTTCATAACCATAACGCTGTCGGCAACGGCGCGTATCACAGCTAAGTCATGGCTAATAAAAATGTAGCTCATTGAATGCCGCTGCTGCAGCCGCTGTAAAAGGGCGATGACTTGCTTTTGAACAGACCGGTCAAGCGCGGAGGTCGGTTCATCCAGCACAATCAAGTCTGGTGTCAACACCAGGGCACGAGCGATGGCAATGCGTTGGCGCTGGCCGCCAGAAAACTCATGGGGAAAGCGGTTTCGCATGCCGGGGTCTAAATCAACCTCAAGAAGGGCATCAGAGGCGGCCTTGTCACGCTCCGTCGCGCTGAGTTCAGGGCGATGCACCAGCAACCCTTCAGAGATTATCTGTGCAACACTCATACGAGGCGACAGCGAACCATAGGGGTCTTGGAAAACCATCTGCAGTTTCTTCCGGTAAGGGCGCATCTGGTTCCGATCCAATTGGCTAATCTCGGTTTCCTCAAAGGCAATGTCGCCGCGGCACGGCAGCAGGCGCAAAAGCGCGCGGCCCAGTGTCGACTTACCAGACCCGCTTTCGCCGACGATGCCCAGCGTTTGTCCACGTCTTAGGTCCAGAGAAATGCCGCGCACCGCCTGCACTGTGCGCGTCGATTTGACAAACCAGGAGGGGTTAAGTTCGAACGAGACGTCGATATTTGTCGCCCGAAGCAAAACCGGAGCGGTCACCGCGACCGGCTCTTTCCGCCCTTCGGGCTCTGCCTCCAACAATAAGCGGGTGTAGTCCTCAGCGGGGGCTTCGAAGACGTCTTTCGTCTTCCCTTCTTCGACCACCTGTCCCTTGTTCATCACGTATACTCGGTCGGCGAAGGCGTCGACGATCCCCAAATCATGGGTGATAAACAAAATCGCCATTCCCAGGCGTTTCTGTAGCTCTCGCAAAAGTCGGAGTATTTCAGCCTGAATCGTTACATCAAGTGCTGTCGTCGGCTCATCAGCGATCAAAAGATCGGGATTATTGGCCAGCGCCATTGCGATCATTACACGTTGGCGCTGTCCGCCAGAAAGTTGGTGTGGATAGGCGCTAAGCCGCGTGTGCGCATCGGGGATCTGCACCAAATCTAGCAACTCAAGAACACGCGCCTTCGCGGCCTGCCGGTTCAGACCGCCATGGACCATCAGGGGCTCGGCAATCTGGTGTTCAATCGAGTAGAGCGGATCGAGCGAAGTCATCGGTTCTTGAAAGATCATCGTGATGTCGCGACCACGGATCTGGTCCAGCGCGTCCTTGTCCAAATCCAGCAGGTTCCGCTTGTTGAACCAGGCGGCGCCTTTTGCACGTCCGTTGCGGGCCAAAAGACCCATGGCCGCCATCATCACTTGGCTTTTGCCCGAGCCGCTTTCGCCAACAACTGCAACTGTTTCTCCGGGCGCAATGGAAAGAGATACGCCGCGCACCGCTTCGACCACACCTTCGGGCGTGTCAAAGCTGACCTCTAAATCCTCGATTTGAAACAGTGCATTTGTCATCTCAGACCTCCTTGGGATCGAGCGCATCGCGCAGCCCGTCGCCCAAAAAGTTGAGAGCAAAGAGTAGCAATGTCAGAGCGATAGAGGGATAGAGCAGCATATAGGGTGCCCCGCGCATGTCTTTGGCACCTTCAGAGATAAGAACTCCCAAAGAGGTCAGCGGCTCCTGCACCCCGAGGCCGAGGAAGGACAGAAAGCTTTCGAGTAGGATCACTTTGGGGATCAGAAGGGTCATGTAGATGATGACGGGCCCGAGCGTATTGGGGATGATGTGGCGGCGGAGGACGCCGCCCGCGCCGACCCCAAGCGCGTCTGCCGCCTGGACGAATTCTCGTCTGCGCAGGCTGATCGCCTGCCCACGCACAATCCGCGCCATATCGAGCCATTCCACCAGGCCCACTGCAATGAACATCAGCACCACATTGCGTCCGAAAAAGACGACCAGAAGAATGACGAAAAAGATGAAGGGCAGCGAGTAGAGAATATCGACGAAGCGCATCATCAACCCGTCGATGCGTCCGCCGAGATAGCCTGCGGTGGCACCATAGATCACGCCCACCACAAGCGCCACACCACTGGCCAAAGCGCCCACCATCAAAGAGACCCGGATAGAGATTAGGATGCGCGCTAGCAAGTCGCGCCCATTGGCATCGGTTCCAAAGATGAAATAGTAGCGCTGTACATCGGCCTCCATCACCACGCGTGTGCCATCTTCGCTGGTTTCGGTGATACGGGCGTTGGAAAAGAGGTTCGATCGGTCGAGATAGCGTGTGACCCTCGGGTCGATCGGGCGTGCCGACACTGCCGTGACTTGCAAGGTATCGCCGTCAAGCGTGATCGCTTCTGGCGCTAGTCGAGCGCGTGTCAGCACCCGCTCTGCCTGGGGGAGGATCGCCTCTGATCGGGGATAGGCCTCCAGGCTTGCGGGTACTTTGACGTATTCAGGATACACAGTTGCATGAGAATGCGGCACCAGCGACGGCCCAATGAGCCCTGCAAGAATGTAAAATCCAAGCACCCAGAGCGATAGCACCGAGGCGCGATTGTTCTTTAGGCGCAGCCATGCGGTGCCCCAGAGAGACCGGGATGGTGTGGGTGCGCCGATCACATTAGTCATAGCGTACCCGTGGGTCGAGAAGGGCATAGAGGATATCGACCAAGAGATTGAACAACACCACAAAGATCGCGACGATCACCACGGTCCCCATGACCAAAGTGTAGTCTCGGTTCAGTGCCGCGGTGACGAAATAGCGTCCGATCCCGGGCAGCCCGAAAATCTGCTCGATGATGATCGACCCTGTCAGCAGGCCTGCAGCGGCGGGACCAAGGTAGGAGACCGCGGGCAGACAGGCTGTCCGCAACGCATGAGTGACCACGATCATTCGTGTTTGCAGCCCATAGGCACGCGCGGTCCGGATGTGGTCAGCGCCGAGCGCTTCGATCATTGCGCCTCGGATCAGCCGGGCCACGACAGCGACCTGTGGCAGCCCGAGCGCAATCACCGGCAGGACCAAATTAGGCAATGCCCCGCCATTCCATCCACCGGCGGGCAACAGGCTGAGCCAAACGCCGAAGATCAGGGCCAAGAGCGGTGCAACAACAAAGTTTGGCACTGTGATGCCAAAGGTGGCGATGACGATCACACTATAGTCGACCCAGGTGTTCTGCCTTAGCGCGGCGATCACACCCAAGAGGCCTCCGACGAGCAGCGCGAACACCAAAGCCAGCGCGCCGAGCGTCATGGAAACCGGCAATCCCGATGCCAGAAGCTCGCCCACGGTGAAGTCGCGGTAGATAAAAGAGGGGCCGAAATCGCCCTGCAGCAAGTTACTGAGGTAATTTACATATTGCTCCCATAGAGGGCGGTCGAGCAGGAACATCCGGTTGAGGTTCTCCATCACCGTCGGTTCCAGCGTGCGTTCGCGATCAAACGGACCGCCCGGTGCGATACGGATCAGGAAAAATGCCCCGGTCACGATCAGAAACAGGGTCGGGATTGCGCCCAGCAAACGGGTCAATACGTATTTTGCCATCGATGCTCAGAAGACGGCGCGTCCGGGATATGACCCAGACGCGCGCTGCCCATTAATCCGCGACAGACATGAAGCGGGTCGGGTGCACGTTTTGGATATTGTCTTCCCAGCCTTGGAGTTTAGGCGACACAAGGCTACGCGAGGAATAGTAGAGCAGTGGGATCTGCGGCATATCTTCAAGAAAGATAGCTTCCGCTTCGGCGAGGATTTTCGCGCGTTCCACGAGGTCTGCGGTTTCGGCAGCTTTGTCGAGTAACGCGTCATGCGCGGGATTGTTGTAATTGCCGTAGTTGAACCCAGGATTGTCGGCACGATTGAGGAACAGGAAATTCTGCGGATCGCTATAGTCGCCGATCCATCCGGCCCGGGCCACGTCATGGACCTTTTCGTCACGTAGCATGGCGTAGTGGGCGGAGGCATCGCGGACATTGTAGTCCACTTGCACGCCCAAGGGTTCCCACATGCTGGCAATCGCGGTGGCGGCGTTTTTGTGGTTTTCCGAGGTGTTGTAGCTGATCTCAATCGTCAGCGGGTTGTCCGGCCCAAACCCTGCTTCTTCCATCAGCGCAATGGCGGCGTCTTCACGGTCCAGCATGGGCAAATCTGCATAGTCCAGTTTGGGAGGTGTTTCGACATAGTTTCCGATCCCCGGTGGAACCCAGCTATAGGCGGGCAACATGGTGCCCGAGAAGATCTCTTCCGCGAGAAACTCGCGATCAATCGCCATCGAAAGTGCTTGGCGGACGCGCGGATCTCCAAATGGGTCGCGCGCTGAATTTATCCCGTAATAATAGACTCCTAGATAAGGGGCCACGCGAACTTGATCGCCCAAGCGGGCCATCAAATCGCCGATTTGTTCGGCGGCAATATCGGAGCAGGAATGGACCTCTCCGGCCTCAAACCGCCGGGCGCACGTCGCGCGATCTTCAAACGGTGTGTATTCCACGGTTTCAATCGCAACATTCGCGGCATCATGAAACTCTGGGTTCTTGATGAGCACAATCTTGTCGTTGGGCCGAAAGCTGGAAAGCGTGTAGGCGCCATTGCTGACCATGTTCGCGGGATCAACAAAGCGCGTGCCATGCGCCTCCACGCTCGGTGCATGCACCGGCAGCCCGGTCTGGTGGGTCAAAAGCTCAATGAAGTAGGGCGTCGGACGTTCGAGCGTGATCGCCAGCGTTTTGTCATCTATGGCGTCGACGCCGAGCGTTGCGTCTTCGCCTTTGTTGATCGCTTCAGCGCCTTTGACGGGATAAAGGATGTTGGCGTATTTCGCGCCAGTGGCGGGGTCCATGATCCGGTTCAAGGAATAAACGAAGTCATTGGCTGTGACTGGATCGCCGTTGGACCATTTCGCGTCATCACGCAGCGTGAAGGTATAGACCAACCCATCTTCGCTAATGTCCCAGCTTGTGGCGACACCCGGCATGATCTGCGCGGAGGTGTCGTAAATCACCAAGCCCTCATAGAGATCGCGCAGAATATTGGCCTCTACCACGGTCGAGGTCTTGTGCTGATCCAATGTCTCTGGATCACCGTCATTGCCGCGGACATAAGTTGCGGCAGTTGCGACGGTCAGTGCTGAGACAAGCAATGTGCTGGCAAGCAGTCCAACAGATAACGTCTGTCGATACATGGAGGGCGATCCTTTGTGCTGTTCGCTGAGATTGTCAGGTCGTGCCTCTCCAGTGAAAGTCGAAAAGACACAGGACGCAATGGTCGCGTCGCGTCGGCGGGCGAACGGGGGGTTAAAGTGCAGGTGTCTGCCTGCTCAGGCGGCGCTGAGGGCGAGAACGTCGCGCAGGCCGGTGTTGTCGCGGACCAGATCGGCAAGACTGACCGGATCAAGCTCTGCATAGAATGCTTCAAGTGCCCCGCCGAAAAGACCACGCAGGACGCAGTCTTGCGTCAGTGGGCAGTTGTTTTGGGCTTCATCGAAGCATTCTGTGAAGGGCAAACAGGCTTCAAGATCCCGCACGACTTTTCCGACGCTTATCTGCTCAGGGGCCCGCGCCAGCCGAATGCCGCCTGTGCGACCGCGCAGGGTTACAATGAAACCCTTTTGCGCCAATTGATGAATAACCAATCCAAGGTGGTTTTCCGATGCATTGCAGCTTTGTGCGATATCGCTTTTTCTGACCACGCGGTCGGGGTTGACCGCGCAGACCATCAATGTGCGCATGGCCAAGTTTGTACGGAGTGTTAGGCGCATGGGACGCCCCTTCTTTAAGAAAAAGACTTATCTAGGCTAGCTCTTTTCAGAGGAGGTCTGCTTTGATCTAGGTCAGTCGCCTGCGGCAGTGTTGTTGACCGCTGTTCCGCTGCAAGGTTTTGGAAGTATCGTCGGATACCGATAGACCGCATCGCCGCCTCACCGGACAGGAATACAATAAAGCCCCCCGAGAAGGCGGCTTCGACAGCGCGGGTATTGGCGTTGTTGATGGTTTGGTCTGCGCGCCGACCTTGGGCGATCTCTCCCCGGTCGGGCAAACACATGATCTGAGCTTGGATCACAGAGACGAAGCGCCAGGCTTCGCTGAGCGGTATCACTCCGATGTCCATCAAATGAAATCCTCACATGCCAACGGGTGGTTCGGATGTGGACAGGCGGGGCATGAGAACCGGCAACAACAGAAAACTGCCTTTTTCATAACAACTACGCGCCATTGCTGTTTGGACGTAGCGCGATTTGCCGCTTGTCCGCTAGACCTCGCCCTTTTGCCTGCCTAGGCTGTCGGCAACAACAGGGATAAATCCGGGCATAGCGGGACAGGGAAAAGCGCATGGCAGGCGTCGCAATCACAGTAGCGCAGCAAAAAGGCGGCAGTGGAAAGACCACAATTGCGGCGAATTTGGCTGTGGAATACCGCCGCCGGGGTCATACGGTGGCTGTCTTGGACACTGATCCCCAGGGGTCGCTTGGGCGGTGGTTCATGGCACGACTGGACCGTTTCGGCCCAGATGACGGGTTCGATTTTGCAACCGCCTCCGCATGGGGGGTGTCATATGAACTCGACAAGCTGCGAAAATCGAATGAGATCGTGATCATCGATACGCCGCCCAAGATTGACAGTGATCTGAAACCGACCTTGCGCGCCAGCAGCATCGTTGTGGTGCCAGTCGCCACCAGCCATGTCGACCTTTGGGCGACTGAGAGCATCTTGGACATGGCACAGCGCGAACAGCGTCCCGTATTGCTGGTGATGAACCGAGCAGCGCCGCGCACAAAACTCACAGCAGAGGTGTCGCAGTCTCTGGAAGCGCTTGACGCACCGCGGGCGCAGACGGTGCTGGGCATTCGCGTGATCTATGCAGATACGTTGGGGAAGGGGCTTGGGGCTTCGGAAAAGTCCAAATCAAGCCCAGCGGCGGCAGAAATCAGCGCACTCGCAGATGAGATCGCCGATCTCTTGAATGCCTCCTAGCACCACCTTGCCTCCCACAAAGCGAGGCGGCGTACTGGCTTCGCATGGCCGATGCTAAATCGCAGCCCAGTCGTCAAAGCGTACCGGACCTTGCTGAGGCTTTGGTGACGGTGACTCTGACGGTTTTGGTTGTCGTTTCTGGTCCATTGGACGCCTCCCCTGATGCACATACTAAGAAGTTACACGAAATTAGGACCGAACCGGTCCAATAAGTGATTCCTTAGTTAATATTGTGACTCGTTTGGGGAGTAATTTGTTCAAAAATTGCGTGAAAGAATCTTGCGGAGCGTTAATGATGCAGGGGAGGCACATACCGAGGGTCGCGGTTGGCGTCCACCACGCCACCGCTTCCATCTAAAGCACGACGGCATGGGAGTACGCCACCGCTCAAGTCCTAGTTTTATTGGGAAAAACTACTCAACCGAAAGGTTGACAGCACTTTCCCTGTTGTCGCGCCCGGTCTGGAGCTCGTAGGTGACGGTCTGATTGTCCTGCAGTCCGGTCAGTCCTGAGCGCTCAACTGCGGAAATATGTACGAAGACATCCTTTCCGCCATCTTCGGGCGCAATGAACCCATATCCTTTGGTTGAGTTAAACCACTTTACGGTGCCTTTGGGCATCCTTTGCTTCCTTTATTGCTGCCGATCGCGGTACTGCATCGGCCCGGCGGTGTTCAGCGGATCGAAAGAACTGACGGCCGGTAGTGGAAGACAGGGATCGAAGGCTAGCTCGCGCGGCGGCCTATGCCACGGCGCGGCCTACTCCGCAAGCTTCCTTTGATGGTTGGGCTAGATCATTGCCCAGTCGGGAAAGCGCACCGGCCGTGGGGGCCGCGTCGGCGCGGGTGCCGGTTTTTGCGGGGGTGTTTTGGGGTCGTCGCTCATGCCTCTGCTCCTATGACGCCAGGGGAGGGTTTGCGGGCGGCGGCCTGTTCTGCTCGCGCCGCGTCCCGGGCGCATAATGGGAGCGTACCTCAAAAAGTCTAAAGATCGCGTTCACATTCACCTACGAACTGACGCTTTGCGTGAAGAGACGCAAGCGCCCACGTCTTGTCAAGAGAACGCAAATCGGACTTTTTTTACGATGCATCGCTGACGGTTAAGAGTGGTTTCTTAGTCCCGTGGCCTCACAACCAAATGCACCCACTCGGCATAGCTGTCGTTCACGCCGGTTAACTCCCGCCGAATGATGCTCGGCGTGTCGCAAGAGTGCAACGCCAAGACCCGCGCCTGGATTTCGTCCCACATATCTGGTGTTGACTTCAGCAGCAGTGGCACCTCTGTGGCCGCATGCACGCTGTCCTGCTAGGGATACCCGCTCTCAATGGAGGGGATAGACGTCGAAACTTGCTACGACCCGGTCGCGCAAAAGCGCCTCTCCGATCGTGAGCGACTCTTCCCCGTCTGCGCAGTTGATTGAAACCTCGATGATGGCCAAACCGAGCTCCCGTCCACTCATCACCGTTTCAGCACCAATCGGTGGGGGTTTTTAACCTTTCAGCAAAGGGCAAGGACTGGTGAAAAAGATGTTTTTCACCTAAGCCAAAATGAAGACCGCCGACGTCAATGTCGAAGACGCCCTGCTGGCCCAGGCAAAGCGCTCTACTTGAACCACGTCGGGCATCGGGAGGAGTGAGCGTCATCTTTTCAACAGTAAAGTGAACCGTTGCGGCCGCAAACGCGCGGAGCCCTAGGCTCAGGACCTATTGATTTCCGCGGAACCGCATGATTCACGGTTTGAAAACAAGCGGTGACATGTCTGATCTATACTGGTTAAGCGATGCGCAGATGGCGCGTCTTGAACCCTGTTTTCCGAAATCCCATGGTAAGCCACGCGTCGATGACCGACCTGTGTTGAATGGGAATACCTCATCAATCGCAATGGCTTAGGTTGGCGCGAAGCACCAGCGGCATACGGACCGCATAAGAGATTGTACAGCCCGGACCTCAATCCCATCGCATTGGCATTCTCAAAGCTCAAGGCCCATCTCCGGCGCATCGGTGCCAGAACATTCGATGCCTTGTCCAAGGCGCTCGGTGACATTTGCGATCTATTCGATCCAAACGAATGCCGGAACTTCCTCAAAGCTGCCGGATATGCCTCAGATTAAATGCAGAACGCTTTAGGGCACAACTTCACCTATCAGTAGCCAACTTCGCCCGGCGTCGCCGCAGCGCCTTCGGTCGTACCCTCGGTCAACTCCCGGAACCGCGAGACGGTTGCCTTTGCTGCAGCGTCCAGCAGTCGGCTATCCCCCGAGACTGTTGTCAGCCGATAGCCCCAGTCGATCGCTTTCACCGCATACTCCGGCGTGCCACAATGAATGCAAGGCTGGATGCCGTGGCGGAGGCAGGTCTTGGCGATCTGCTGGAGTATCTCGATCATCTCAGGCTCTTGGCGGTCAAAGCCAGCGGGGAGCCGCTGTCCTTGCGTGCCGAGCGTTAGATCCGCTGGACCCACATAGATCCCATCGAGCCCCGGCGTCGCTGCAATCGCGTCGAGATTGGCAAGGCCTTCAGCGGTCTCGATCATCGCAAGGGCAATGATTTCGTTGTTTATCGCAGGTCCATAGCCCGGCATGGCAAATTTTGCCCGCGTGGGACCAAAGCTCCGCTGACCGTGGGGCGGATAGCGCAGATAGCTGACAAAGGTCGCCGCCTGTTCAGCAGTACTGATCATTGGGCAAATGATGATCTGTGCGCCTGCATCCAGCGCTTTCATGATGATCCCGGGCTCCAGCCAGGACACCCGCGCCCCAAGGGTCACACCCGAAGCGCGCATCGCCTGATACATCGGCAACAGAGACGAATAGTCCAGCGCCCCATGCTGAACATCGACACTGATGGCATCATAGCCCTGGGACGCCATGATCTCTGCGGTGAAGGCGTTGCCTATGGAAAGCCAACCATGGAGAACAGGTTTGTCCGCTGCCCAAAGTTCTTTGACCTTGTTTTTCATGTGCACCAGTCCCGCGCGATCTTTCGTTTAAAAAAGAAGGTATCGAGGACATCATCGATCCACTCAACCATTCTTTGCTGCGAGCCGCGCTTTAGAGGCAGGCTTTGGTCTGCCGCCTACGCCCCGAAGACTGCCTGCTTAAGCCCAAACGGCAACGAACTGCTCACGCTGGCTCGGTCGATTTGAAACCAGCTAGGACATTTCTTTTGATTGCAGGGCGATGAGCGGCTCAGTCGACAAAACTCAGATCATACACTTGGGTGACGTCAAGATCTGCAGGGTATATCCCGGCAGCGATCATTGTCTCAGCAAAGCGCTGCCAGCGGGCCGGGTCCATGGCGCCGATGGCAATCTCGTTGTCTCCGGTCACAAGGTTGCGGGCGCGCATTTGGTCGAGCTTGAAATCCATCAGTTCGGTTGAGTGATCGGGGTTCGCCGCAAGGATCGCCTCAATCCCGGCGCTGGCTTCTCCGGCGAGGCATTGCGCGTAGCCCTCTGCGCTTGCCGCGATGAAGGCAGCGACCGCGTCGCTGTTTTCCTCAATCCATCTTTTCATGCCATAGACCGTGGTCGCATAGCTGTCGAAGCCATAATCAGCCAGCAGGATGGTCACTGGTGGTTCTGCCATCTCCGCGCCGAGCAACAACGCATCCTCTGTGATATAGCCCTGCTGCACCGCTTGCGGGTCGGCCAAGAAAGGCGCCGCGGAATAGGCATAAGGTTCAAGCTGGTCATCGGAAAATCCATGCTCGGCCTTGAGGAACTGCCAAAATTCCTGGCGCGAGAAATTTGCCACCATGATCTGGCGGTCTTTGAGATCTTCTAGTGTTTCAATCCCAGTTCCTGGATGTGCTACCAAGGTCTGCGGGGATTTTTGGAAAAACGCAGCCACCGTTACTGCGTCCATGCCATTGTTTTCCATGTTGAGCGCAGTGAAGGAAGACCCCATTCCCAAGTCGGCCTTGCCGCCCGCCACAAGCTGAATCCCATTTACTGAAGGCCCACCCGGCAGGATGGTGACATCGAGCCCAGCCGCCTCATAAAGACCCGCAGCATCAGCTTGGTAAAAGCCGCAATGCTCCCCTTGCGGCAACCAATTGGTCTGAAAGGTTATCTCGGTCATATTGGCGGAAAGCGCGGGCAGGGGCAGCAGACACAAGGCTACGGCAAATTGCATGGAACAGGCTCCGTCAGTCGGTGGGGGTCAAATCGTGGGATGCGCGGATCTTCGACATGATGTAATCGCCCGCTTGGACGGGCTCGTATTTCGCCGGTGAGTCGGCGCTCTGGCAGGACGGCAGACAAGCGACCTCCACATCTTCGCGGGGGCCGGTGAAAGCGACCATAGAGAGCCGCCGGGTCGAGCCGGTCAAGTCGCGCGGGGGATTTGTCACCCGATGAAGCGTCGACTTCCAGCGGTCATTGGTCCAACGCGCCAAAAGATCGCCCACGTTGATGACGAAACTATCTGGGACCACCTCGGCCTCATGCCAAGCGCCGTCCTTGCCCATGACCTCCAGCCCGCCTGGGGCGCCGTCCTGGCGCAGGATGGTCAATCCGCCATAGTCGTGATGCTCGCCATAACGCAGTTGGCCTGGGGCGGGCGGCGTCTCTTGATCGGGATAGTTGACGAAGCGGAGCGTTAGCGCTGGATCGGCATGGGCGCTGTCGAAATAAGTTTCCGGCAGGTCCAGCGCCAGCGATTTGAGCCGTGTTAGATCGTGGGTCAGCCGAACAATTTCACGGGTCCAATCCTGGACCAAACCGCTGAGCTCAGCCGGCGTTTCAGGCCAAATATTGCGGTCTTTCTCCGGTCGGTGTGGGGCGGCAAAAACCAATGCCTCGCAAAGATCGTGCGGCGTCTCCCCGCCCAGAGTTTTCCCGACGCTTTCGACGCCCATCGGCAGATAGCCACGCGCTTTGGCTTTTTCAGGCGGGGTATGAGAGGATTTTACATCAAGATCATGGTCGAAATAGGCGGTCATCGTTGCATAGAGCGCGTCCGCAAGACCCTTGGGAACACCATGTCCTGTGATCACCGCAAACCCGGTCCCTTCCATCGCTGCGGCAAAAGCTTTTGCGACGCCGGGCTTATCGGAGCCGTCAAGAAAAGCTGTGATATCGACAAGAGGCAAAGGATTCTGAACCATGGTGTCCCTAAGTTGATCGATGGGCGCCAAATTCGGGCAATGACCCACTGATCAGGCCGTTGACACAGCAGATTTTCAAGCCCGCAACCGCGAAATCGAAGACTTTTTCGCCGCTTTCTCAAGCATCGCCCAATTTTATGTCGTCACATCATGGTCGCTGGACAGGCCCGGGGCGAAACTGAGCACCGGGCGCCCAGATCGTGATCGTCAACCTCCAGAAAGCGTGTCTTCTACCGGGCAATACAAGCTATCAAGCCAGTTTCTGACGCAGAAAATCGATCATCGCTCGGACCTTTTGAGGCAGATAGGATCGCGACGGGTAAAGCGCCCAAGCAGCGGTATCAAACCCGGTCGCGGTGCACTCGAATTCCGGCAACAAATCTAATAGATCGCCCCGGGCGATATCTGGACCCACCAACCAATCTGGCAGCAATGAAGGACCCAGCCCATCGAGTGCCGTACGATGCAATGCGAGCGCATTTGAAACCACCAGCCGGCCATGGATCGCGACCTCTGTAACAACACCGTCCGATTGGCGAAACCGCCAGAGTGTACGGTAGCCGGGCAGGGCAAAACAAAGACAGTCGTGCTTTTGCAGATCGACAGGGCGGTCTATTGGCACATGGCGCGCCGCGTAGTCTGGCGAGGCACACACGATGTAGCGCGTTGACCTTAGCTTGCTGCTGATCAGGTCTCCCTCGGGGGCCGGGGCAAGGCGGATTGCAAGGTCGATTTTCTCACCGATCAGATCGACATTGGCGTCTGTGGGTAACAACTCCAGCGAAATGGCGGGGTTGAGATCAAGGAACTCTTTCAGATGCGGGACCACGCAAATCTGTGCAAAGGACACAGAGGTGGTCATCTTTAGGACACCTGTCGGGCCACGCACTGCTTGTTGCGCGGCCTCCTGAGCGCGGTCGAACTCTTCTAAGAGCGGCGTAATTTGCGCAAGATAAATGGCCCCAGCCTCGGTTGTTGTCAGGGCCCGTGTGGAACGCTGAAAGAGCCGTAGACCAAGCTCGGACTCTGTGTTTGCCACCGTTCGAGACACCGAAGAAGGATCCAAGTTCAATACGCGTGCTGCCGCCGCAAAGCTGCCTTGCCGCGCGACCAGGGCGACGGTTTTCAAGGAATTAAGGTCCATTCATGCAATATGCGCACGTCTAACATGTAACTCAATCGGTTTTTCTGCGGATATGCCACGAATAAATCAGTCCCATCAGACCAAGACGATGGAGATGAGAGATGCAAATTCAGAATTCTGTTGCCTTAGTGACCGGAGCCAATCGTGGTGTCGGCAAAGAATATGTGGCCCAATTGATCCGTGGTGGCGCGGCCAAGGTCTATGCCGGGGCGCGCGATCCTGAGACTTTGGCAGAGACCCTTTCCATTGATCCCGCGAAAGTGGTGCCGTTGCGATTGGATGTCACCGATGGGGCAGAGATCGCAGCCGCGGCGGAGCAGGCATCTGATGTCTCACTGCTGATCAACAATGCGGGGTCCTTGACCTTTGGCGGTGCGCTGGATTTGCCACAAACGGGGTTGGAGAAAGACATGGCGGTCAATCACCATGGCTTGAGGGATATGACCCGCGCCTTCGCGCCGGTAATCGAGGCGTCGGGTGGCGGTGCGGTGGTCAACATGCTGTCGCTTTTGTCCTTCGTCAGTGCCCCAGGCTTTTCCGGCTACAACGCATCAAAGGCTGCGGCCTGGTCAATGGCGATGTCGCTGCGCGCCTATCTGCGCCCCAGAGGCATAGCAGTGATCAATGCGTTTCCTGCTGGGATCGACACAGACATGCTCGCAGGAATCGACGCACCGAAAGACACTGTTCATGACGTGACCAAAGGCGTTCTTACAGCCGTTGTCGCAGGCGAAGAGGACGTCTATCCAGCGTCGGCGGCCGATGTCTATTCTTCTTGGCGGCAAGACCAAAAAGCCGTGGAAGCCGCCTTTGCAGAAATGATGTAGTAGGCAAGTGGACCGAAGGCTCCAGCGCGCCACAGTGGTGAAGGCCCTGCGGCGCGCGTTCACTTGGCGCAAAGAGGCGCTCGGTGATCTGTGGCTCGACCCTGGCGACACTCTCTCCTTGCCCCGTTCGTGCGAAGCATTAGGCTGACAGCAGAAGAGGAGGACACGCCATGACCCACCCGGCCTTTCAGTCTGATTCCGTTGCCCTCGTAACTGGCGGCGCTTCAGGCATCGGACTGGCATCTGCCATGCGTTTTGCTGGCATGGGTATGCGGCTTGTGATCGTCGATCGTGCCGAGGAAAAACTCTCGCCCGCCGCCGAGGCACTCAGGTCTGCAGGCGCGCCAGAAGTGATGACAGCGACCACCGATATCTCTGACCGAGCGGCCCTGGTGGCGCTCGAGGCAGAGGTCACTGCGCAGTTTGGTGGGGTGGACATTTTGATGAACAACGCCGGCATTGGCCAAAGCTCATCTTGCATGGGTCCGCTTAGCGCATGGGAGGCGATGCTCAACGTCAATCTTTGGGGGCCGATCCATGGCACGCAGATCTTCGCGCCGGGGATGATCGCGCGCGGGCGGCCTGGGGCCGTGATCAACACGGGCTCCAAGCAGGGGATCACCACACCTCCCGGAAATCCTGGCTATAATGTCACCAAGGCCGGTCTTAAGGCCTTTACCGAGGCGCTGGCACATGAGTTTCGCAACACCGACGACTGTGCGCTCACCGCGCATCTATTGATCCCGGGCTTCGTGCATACACCCCTGGTCGGTATGCCCGAGAAACATCCATCTGCCTGGACCGCTGAGCAAACGGCGGATTTCTTCATAGAAAGTATGGACCGTGGGGAATTCTACATCCTTTGCCCAGACAACGACGTCACACGGCTCATCGATGAGCGGCGCATCGCCTGGGCGGCGGGCGATATCATCGAGAACCGCCCTGCGCTTAGTCGCTGGCATCCCGACTACAAAGAAGTCTTTGAGGCTTACATGAAGGCCAACTAGGCGGAGTCTTGACCCATGCCTCACGCTCGTAGAGCAGACATGGCGGGCGTTAGACCTTTTCCACCGCACCTCCCGAGGCTTTCCAATACCGAAACCCGCCGGGCATATGAGCGATGCCTTTCAGTCCATGTTCTTCGGCTATCTCCACTGCGAGAGTTGAACGCTCCCCGACTGCACAATAAAGCAGAAAATCGGTGTTCTTGCCCAGGTTCTTCAGTGTGCCGCCATCGCTGCAATGGCTGCCAAATTGACCGTAAGGGAGATGGATCGCACCCGGGATCGCCCCGTCGCGCAGGCGTTCGCTTTCCTCTCGGATGTCGACCAACTGCACGCCCAGATCTGGCCAATCGGCGAGCAGTGTTTCAACCTCAATCGAGGGGACGCGATGCTGGGCTTCCAGCCGCAAGCCAAGCCGCAGGTTTTCGGGAACCGCCACATCCATCATCTTAGGATTAGGCAGATTGAGGTTGTTCATGATCTCCGCATATTCCTCGGCCGAAGAGACCCGTAGCCTGGGGTTAAACGCGCGCTCCTCCGCAATCGTGCTCACCATGTCCCCTTTATAGTCGTGGCCGGGGAAGACCATGGTTTGGTCGGGCAGGCGCAAAAGCCGCTCGAAGATCGAATTGTACTGATCGTAGGGATCGCCATTCTGGAAATCAGTGCGACCGGTCCCGCGGATCAAGAGCGTGTCGCCGGTAAAGACGCGATCCTCCATCAAGAAACTGTAGCTTTCGCTGGTATGACCCGGAGTGTGGAGCGCCGTCAGCGTCAGCCCCTCAATGGTAAGTTTCTCATTGTCGGCCACGCGCATTGAAACAACGTCGGCAGGCGATTGTTCTCCCATCACCGTCACACATCTGGTTGCGTCGCGCAGTTTGCCCATGGCGCTGACGTGATCGGCATGGATATGGGTGTCGATCACCTTCACCAGTTTCAGGTCGAGTTCCTCCAAAAGCTTCAGATAACGCCCGGTTTGGTCAAGGACCGGATCGACCAGCAAGGCCTCTCCGCCTGCGCGGCTGGCCATAAGATATGTGTATGTACAAGAGGTGCGGTCAAAGAGCTGACGGAAAATCATAAGGTCCCTCCCGCGCGCGGAGCGCATATCGCCTATGGGCTGCAATCCCACCGCAAGGACCCTAGCCTGAAGTTCAATTGGCCCAAACAGGTTTTAACAAACCGCTGGATCAAAATTTCAGATGTTCTTTGCTGCAGATTGAGATCCCAAGAGAGCGTTCAATCCAGCGCGGGATCGGCCCCGGTTGCGTTTCACCACCCGCTTTGGTCCAAGCAAGGTCGACAAACGTAATAAGCACAACGCGCCGCCTTTGACCGGCAAATAACAGGTGAGGACAGACGCGATGGAAATTATCGATCTCGGGGTGATCGGCGCCGGACTGGCCGGGTTGACGGTCGCTCGGGGTGCCGCAGAGGCAGCTATGGCCGTCCGCGTTCTCGACAAGGGCCGTGGTCTTGGCGGTAGGCTTGCCACGCGTCGTGCAGGCGACGGGCTGCGGTTTGATCATGGTGCGCAATATCTGAGTTCTCGCGACCCAGGGTTTCGGTCCTTTCTCGATGAAGCAATGACAGCTGGTGCTGTGGAGGCTTGGGAGCCCGAGGAAGAAAGTTTGGTGGGGTTGCCCGGTATGAGCGGATTGGCGAAATACGTCGCCCAGGGCCTGGCGGTCGATACGGCGCAACGGGCAGGAAAGATCCGTCGCGAAGATGGTATTTGGCAGGTCTGGAACATTTCTGATGAGCTGATGTTCAAGGCGGAAAGGCTTGTCCTTGCTGTTCCATCGCCGCAAGTCTCACCTTTCTTGGAGGATGATCACCCGTTTCAATCCGCGCTGGCGGATGTTGCGTTCGCGCCATGTTGGACACTGATGGCAGCTTTCGATGCCGCACTTGATCTGCCCTTGACCGTGCGCAACGAAAACCCCGACGCGATTCTGTCTTGGGTTACACAAGACGGCTCAAAACCTGGACGCAGAGAACAGGCGTCCTATGTGGCGCAAGCCTCTGAATCCTGGAGCCGAACTTACTTGGAACGAGACGCTGACTGGGTTCTAGAGACGCTCCTTTCTGCTCTAGCGGAACTCACCGGTGCTCCTTTGCCGAAGCCTCTTTATAGCGCTGTTCACCGGTGGCGGTACTCGACTGCGACACGACCGCTCGGCCGACCTTATCTTCATGATGAAGCAAGCGCGCTTTCCGTCTGCGGGGATTGGTGCCTCGGCAACCGAGCTGAACATGCTTGGCTGAGCGCTCAGGCACTTTTGTGCGAGGTCGTTCTTCCGAGGTGACCGGCGCGCTTTGCGTTCTATGTCGCTGATCGTAACCCAATGACGAGGCACACATGCCAGACGGAACCCGCCGCAATGAT